>JAUPLX010000020.1 GCA_030836665.1 Patescibacteria group bacterium | reverse complement strand
TCCGCGCTTTCGGGATCGGTTTCGTTCGTTCCTCCCTTCGGCGCGTCCACCGTCTACCGCCTTACCGTTTCGGGTATGGGAGGTACGGGAACATGCTCCGTCACGGTCACCTCGTCGCCGGTCTCTTCCGGCGGCGGCTCTTCGGGAGGGCTCTCCTGAGGCGGTGGCGGCGGCGGCCAGGGCGGATCCATCGGCGACGTATGTCCGGGCGGCGACTATTCGCCGAGCTATTACGACGGTTCTTGCGGAACGAAGCCGAACGTTCCGAGAAAGGCATCCGTACCTCCGAAAAAACCGGATACGGACGCTCCCGCGGAAATCGTGGTGAATCTTCCGACCGTTCCGTCCGGAATGAACGATGCTTCCATAGGTGCCGGAAACCTTTCCGACGTCCTCGCTTCGAAATCGCTGAAAGCGAAAACCGGGGCAGTACCTGCGGAAGTGCTTTCCTCCCTCGACATCCTCGCTTCGTCCGTAGCGGACGGAATCGTCTTGAAAACCGGAGGGAATCCTCGCAAAATGGCACGGGTGTTCGATCCGATGAAAAAGTATCTCGATTCCCGCGTGAAAAAAACGCCGGAAGCCCTGCGGAAAAAGGCGATTCTCTACCTGAAAGCCCGAATCGAATTCCTTCTCCGAAAGAAAGTCAACGAATCGTAATCCGATAGCCTTACAAAGTATCCATGAAGCGAAAAGCCGAATTTCCGAACGATCTTTCCCGCCCCGATTTCTGGTCCGTAGCCAGAAGGTTGGCGGACGTTTCGAAGACCCCGAGGGAATACGGGAGGGACGATCCCCGATGGCAAGCCGAAGTGGGCATTCGGTATTTTCTTCGGAAATATTCCCTCAAAGCGGAAAAGGTTCTCGATTTCGATTCCGCGTTCAGCCATATCGAGCGTTCGTCCGACGGGTTTTCCAACGGCGATGCCGACGTGGGGTTTTTGACGAAATTCGAAAGGAGGGTGCTTCTTTCGGGTAAAACCGCCGAGATGATATCCGACGTGTTCGAGAACGGGCCTCTGACCTATTTCGTCTGGGATTCCCGGGATCGGTTCCGGGCTACGGGCGTGAGTCCCAACGTATCGCGGAACTTCGGGTTTTCCGTTGAAGAATTCCTGTACGGAAAAAAATCCTTTTCCGACCTGATTTTTCCGGAAGACCTCGCAAGGGTGAAACGGGAATTCCAAGAGAATACCGCATCGGGTAAAAATACCGAATTCGACCTCCGTTACCGCATGTACCATGCGGACGGACGGATACTCTTCGTTCACGACCATACTAGCGTAACGTACGGATCGGATGGAAACATCGCTTCCGTTCGGGGATACGTCACCGACGTAACGGAACATGAGAACGCGAACCGGATGTTGAACGACTACGTCAACGCCCTCGATAAGAGCGCGATCGTCCAAATTATCGATCGCGACGGCATCGTGCGGTACGTTAACGACCTGTATCGTGAAGTTTCCGGAGATACCCGCGATATCGTCGGAAAATCAATCCGTATCATGGGCGGAAGGAGATACCATTCCAAGGAATTCTGGAAAGACCTTTGGGAAACCGTGCTAGCGGGAAAAGTTTGGAAGGGCGTCATTAAGAATCCGAGATCGGATCAACGCGAAGCGGCCTATTACAATTATACGACGATTACGCCTCTGCAGAACGAGAAGGGCGAATACGACCGTTTTCTCGCCATAAAGTTCGACGTCACCCGTTTGAAAGAAACGGAAAACGCTCTCCGGCAGACGAGCTCCCGTCT
This sequence comes from Patescibacteria group bacterium, assembly GCA_030836665.1. GTDB lineage: Bacteria > Patescibacteriota > Gracilibacteria > BD1-5 > UBA2023 > JANJWP01. The sequence continues at coordinate 1,857 of JAUPLX010000020.1, read as the reverse complement.
GGAAAAGATTCTCGATTCCACTTCGCAAGGGTTTTGGTCGATCGACGCCTCGCTCTCGATTCGCGAAGTGAACGGATCGTTTTGCGAAATGCTCGGATATTCGGAGTCCGAACTGATCGGAAGGAACATTCGCGAATTTCTGAACGAAGAGAATCGGGCGATTCTTGAGCGACAGGCCCATGCTATCAAACATACCGACCACCGCCTCTATGATCTGTCCTTTACGAGAAAAGACGGCACGCTTTTACCGGTAATGATTCGTGCGACGACGCTTCGGACGCCTGATAGGAATTTTCTTGAGGCCATAGCGTTCGTGACCGACGTGACCGACATTAAGGAATTCCAAGAGAGGCTCTATCTGTCTTCGATTACGGACGAACTCACCAATCTTCCGAACCGGAGGTATTTCGATAGCGAGCTCTTGCGCCGTTTCGACGATGCCCAAATAGGAAACGTCGAAGGATTGTCGCTCGCCCTTCTCGACATCGATCACTTCAAACGCGTAAATGACGGATTGGGGCATGACGCCGGGGATCAGGTATTGCGTCATCTCTGATCGAAGCACGCTTCTTTGGGCGGAGACGGGCTTCGGGCCTTCCGTTTCGGTGGAGAGGAATTCGCCGTTTTGGGTACTGGAATACCGTTGTTCGAGATGAAATCCGTCATCGAAAAATTGAGAATGGAAATTCAGAATACTACGGTTTCCGTACGAAAGGACCACTCGCTCAAGATCACCATGAGTGCCGGTATCGCGTATTACGACGTGCCTACCGGAGGAGAGAAGACCGCGCAGGACCTTTTCCGCGCCGCGGACACGCTTCTGTATCTCGCGAAAAACAGTGGGAGAAACAACGTGAAAATCCAAGGGGATCTGTAATTCCCTTACGAAAAACGGACCGGTTACCGGTCCGTTTTATCGAAGAGTGAAAAATACTGCAGGATCGAATAGTTCCGCATCGCGTCGGAACACCTCGGATTCTCAATCGAGAGTTCGAGCTCTGCGGAAGTTTTTTTAAAGCAGGGTTCGGCAGCGCTGAGGAAATCGAAATGCGGATCTTTGTTTTCGGCTCAGAGCGCGTCCAAGAGGAGATTGCCGAGGAATGGGGCGCGGACGTGTTTGAAATCCCGTTTTTCCCGGGGATTCGTGGGGGAATTCGGGTTGGCGGCGAAGTTTGAAAAATTGTTCCAAACTAAGAACGGTGGCGAATACATGGCGAGCCGCTCTTTTTCCGACCATTCCGATTCGTCCGCCGAAGAAACGAAGAGCGAACGTTCGTAAACGCCGAAATCGTTTCCCAAGATTCCCAAATGGTCTCCGAAGAAGAGCAGGTAGGTCGGTTCGTCGAAGTTCCGCAACTCGGCGACGAGGCGTCCGAGTTCCCGGTCGGCATCGTAGATTCCCTGGGCGTAGTTTCGTACGGTCCGAATATCGTCGTCCGTCAGTCCGCTGCCCGATACCGATACGTCGAAACCGTCGAACTTATGCCCCTCGTAAGAGAAGTGGTTCTCCATCGATATTCCGAAAACGAAGAGCGGTTTCGTACGTTTCGCGTCTTTCAGTTGGCGAAGTATCTCGTCCGTAAACGTTTCGTCGGAAACGAAGGGGCCTTTGTACTTCGGATCGGGGATGTCTTCCTTTCCGATGAAACGGTCGAATCCGAGGATGGGATACGCTCTCGCGCGGTTGAAAAACGATCTGTCGTAGGTATGGACGGCAACCGTTTCATATCCGTTTTTCTTAATTTCCGAGGGATTGCTCGGATTGGGTTCGCGGTGGTTTTGCTGGTAAGGAACGCTGCCTTTCGGAAGGTACGCCTTCGAATTTCCCGTGAGGATTTCGAATTCGACGAGCGCCGT
>JAUPLX010000019.1 GCA_030836665.1 Patescibacteria group bacterium | reverse complement strand
TGATTCTAAAACAGGCCCGGAGCGTCGTTCCGTCACGAACCTTCGACATGCGGAACGGAGCGGAGCGGTCGGAATACTCGACGGAAAAAGAACGGAGCTCCTTCCATATCCCGTCCGGAGTGTTCTCCAGGGTGAGGATGAGGTCGATGGTTTCGTAGACCCGGTTAATGGCGTCGTTTGCCAGTATGCATCGGCGCAGGGCGTCGGAAAGTTCGAACGGAACCTTCGGATCCGAGAACGTCGGTTCGAGGATGAGTTCGGCGAAATGCGCCTGAAGATACGGGGAATCCAAATGCTGCTTTTGCGCGAGATGGTCGGAAAGCGCGTCTTGGAGGCGTTTCAATGACATGGACCAAGGTTACTTGACATCGTCCATTATCGATGAAAACTAAAATAGTCAACAGCTTCGAACCATGACGAACCGTTACGCCTTTTCGAACTCCACCTGATCGTCTTTACCGAGTACGGCTCGAACCAAATCCCCTTCACCGATTTCTCCGGCAAGGATTTTGAGCGAGAGCGGATTGATAATGGCGCGCGTTACGGCCCGACGCATGGGCCGTGCTCCGAATTCGGGGTCGAATCCGAGTTTCGCCACCCCTTTGCGCACCTCCGGAGCGAACCGTATGCGGATGCGGCGCTCTTCGAGCATGGCCGACACTTCCCCGAGTAGGATTTCGGCCACCATTTCGAGGGCGGGTTCGGAGAGCGGACGGAAGAGCACGACGTCGTCGATGCGGTTGAGGAGTTCCGGGCGGAGGTATTTCTTCAATTCCTGCACGAGCGTCTTCCGGGCGGCGTCGGGATCCTTTTCGAACCGTGCCGCGGCTTCCTCCGGCGTCGAACCGCCAAGAACGACCGCAGGATCGGTAATGAGATTCGACGTCATGATGACTACCGTATTCTTAAAATTCACGCTGCGGCCTTTGCCGTCGGTGAGACGTCCGTCATCGAGAATTTGGAGAAAAACGTTGAACACGTCCGGATGGGCCTTCTCGATTTCGTCGAAGAGGATGACCGAATACGGTTTGCGACGCACGGCTTCGGTGAGTTGCCCCCCTTCTTCGTGCCCGACGTATCCCGGAGGGGAACCGATCATCCGGGCGACCGCGTGCGGTTCGGAATATTCGCTCATGTCGATACGGATGAACGCGTGTTTGTCGGAGAAAAGTTCGTCGGCGAGAGCCTTGGCGGTTTCGGTCTTCCCTACCCCGGTAGGACCGAGGAAAAGGAACGATCCGATGGGTCTCTTCGGGTCCGAAAGCCCCGCTTTGGACCGCTGGATGGCCGAAGATACCGACAAGAGCGCGGCATCCTGCCCGACGACGCGGTTCGAGAGTTTTTCGAAGAGTTTCAGGTATTTTTCCTTTTCGGTTTCGAGGAGCTTTCCCACCGGAATTCCCGTCCATTTTCCGACGACTTCCGCGATGTCTTCGCGATCGACGCGTTCGCGAAGGGAAGATTCCCCCCGTTCCCGGATGGAAGCGAGTTCGGCTTCCGCTTCCGCGATGTCCTTTTCGAGCGCGGGAATCTCGGCGTACCGGATCTTCGCCACGCTGGAAAAATCCATTTTCCGTTCGAATTCCACGGACTGGTTCTTGAGTTCGTCGATCTTCGAACGCCCGTTCTTCATGCGGTCGATAAGCTTCTTCTCCCCTTCCCATTTCGAAAGCCCGGTTCGCAACCGTTCGCGCTTAGTACTGATTTCAGCTTCGAGTTCGGCTTCCGTCGAAGCGTCGAAATTCTTTTCGGCCTTCTTCGCCTCGCGTTCGATTTCGAGAGAACGGATTTCCTTTTCGAGTTTGTCGAGTTCGACGGGCTTCGAGGTGGAACTCATCTTTACGCTGGCGGCGGCCTCGTCGACGAGGTCGATGGCCTTGTCCGGAAGCTTGCGGTCGGTGACGTATTTGACCGAAAGTTCCACCGCGTCTTCGAGCGCGCGGTCGGTAATGGAAATTCCGTGGAAGGTTTCGTATTTTTCCTTAATGCCGCGAAGGATGGCGAGCGTGTCTTCCACACCCGGCTCGTCGATTGCGACCGGCTGGAAGCGGCGTTCGAGGGCGGCGTCCTTTTCGACGTATTTGCGGTATTCCGCGATAGTGGTCGCGCCGATGACCTTCACCGATCCGCGGGCGAGCGCGGGTTTGAGGAGATTGCCGGCATCGGCTCCGCCCTCTTGGTTTCCGGCTCCGACGATAGTATGGAGTTCGTCGATGAAGAGAACGATTTCGCCTTCGGATTTCTCCACTTCCTTAATAACGGCCTTCAGGCGTTCTTCGAATTCGCCGCGATATTTGGCCCCGGCGATAAGCGCGCCCAAATCGAGCGTGAGGAGGCGCTTGTTTTTTAGCGCGTCCGGCACTTCGCCGTCGACGATTTTGCGGGCGATGCCTTCGACGATGGCGGTCTTCCCCACCCCCGGGTCCCCGATGAGGACGGGGTTGTTTTTCGTACGGCGCGAAAGGATCTGGATGGTACGGCGGATTTCATCCTCGCGGCCGATAACCGGATCGATCTTGCCTTTTCGGGCGAGATCGACCAAATCGACAGTGAATTTGGCAAGCGAACCCTGGAGAGTTTCGGCATCGGGGGAAGTGACCCGTTCGCCAGCCCGCATGGCAGTGAGGGCGGCATCGAGTTTCTTCCGGTCGGTCCCGCACTCCGAAAACGCGTCTTTCAGGGAAACCGCATCGGAAAGCGCGAGGAGAAGATGCTCTTCGGTAACGTATTCGTCGCCCATTTTGGACGCGAGCGAGATAGCCGCGGCAAGTGCGGATTTCAACTCCCCGTCAAGCGAAACGTTGACGCTTCCGGATTGGACGGAAGGGAGTTTCCGAAGGATTTCGGAAGCGGCATGCCCGAGCGTCCTACCGTTACCGGAAGCGTTTTTCAGGAGCTCCGGGGCGATGCTGTCCGGAGCGGAAAGCATCGCGGCGAGCAAGTGCGCCGGGGCAAGCGAGGTATGCTTGGCCGAGTACGCGAGGGTTTCAGCCTCGGATAAACGTTTTCCAGCGCTATGGGTGAATTTTTCGAAGTCCATAGGAGGTGGGAATGAAGAATTATCCGCCGCTTCCGAAAGGAATTTCCATCGGTTTCCAAAGAACGTTCCGATAGTCCCTTTTTGGATTTAGCACGTGTATTATATATGTGCTAACATTGGAAATCAAGAGATTTTTCGAAGATGAAAAAAATCCGCCCGAAAACGGGCGGATTAATATGATGAAACGATGTGAACGACTATTTCTCCACCCATACGTCGGCTTTGAGAACGTTATCGTTCTCGTCGCGCTCGGAGAAGCGGTTATCGGAATCGACGGTCGCCTCGAAGGTGTGGTAGCCGGAGAAATCGATGGAGAAACTCGAGAAATTCACCGAGATGTCGCGGCATTGTCCCGAGAGGAGCTTAACGTACTGCACGGCACGGAAGCTCGTATTTCTCGAAAGGTCGCGGAAGGTAATCGAGAGGTCCTTGAATTCGGACATGTCGGCACCGTTGTTGCATACCGTCGCGAGAACGTTGCGAGCGCCTCCGTCACGACCCAGGCGGGTGACGAAGAAGTTCGTGTTGGCGTACTGGTTGGTCGTGTAGTACTGGTTGGCGGTCGGATCGTAGTACGTCGGACCGTTGTAGTAGGTCGAACCGTTGGAATACGAAGAACCGTTGTAGGAGGTCGAACCGGAAGTTCCGTTCCAGTAGTAACCGCTCGTGCCCGGAACGTAGCGGTCGTAGCAATGGGAGTTCGTGGAATACGAATAATTGCGGTATTCGCCGTTGGAATAGGAGTATCCCGGATAGTACCGGTCATCGGACGCGTAGTCGGAAACGTAGCGCGAATACGGGCGCCAGGTATTGCCGTTCCAATATCCGCCGCAAGTATAGCTCGCGCCGTTGGAATAGTACCAGGTTTTTCCGGCGTACGGATTCGTGGGACGATCGAGATACAGGTCGCTCACCGGGTCTTGGTAGGCGCTGCGGGACGAAGCGTTCGGCGTCCACGAATCCTGTACCGATCCCCCGCTCCTCATCGTTGCGGAAGTCGGAATGTTTTTGGAATTGTTCGTCAATGAGGATTCGGAACCTCCGCCGATCCACGATACGGAAGCGAGAAGTCCGTAGGTGCGGTTCGCCTTGCGTCCGTACTGACGGATGTTGGAAAGTTCGAAATTCGAACAGCTGCCGGCAGCCGGGGTAAGTCCGGAATAGTTGCGTTCCGCCCGATCGGAAGGCGTACGTCCTACCGAGATGCGGAGAGTTCCTCCGTTAACGGGGGTTTGCCCCCGGTTGCAGACGCGGACGAAAAAAGTGTCCGAATCGTCGTACTGGTACGCCTGTTCGATCGTAAAATCCGGAGATTCGTCGAAATAGCGGGAGAACGGCGAATAGTACGCGTC
>JAUPLX010000003.1 GCA_030836665.1 Patescibacteria group bacterium | reverse complement strand
TCTCGGGAAAACTTTCGAGATAGGCGATGATGAGGTACGACACGGTTCCCCCTTCGTATTCTTCGATTCCGTAGCGTTCGAGGTCGAGTTTGCCGAAGTGTTCGAGCGCGTCTTCGAGGATGACGTCGCCCTTCACATGGAGCGATCCGTCGCCGCGGCGACGGATGTAGACTTCTTCGCGGTCTTTCTCGTCCTTGATGTCGCCGAACACTTCTTCGACGATGTCTTCGAGCGTGATGACTCCGGCAACCCCTCCGTATTCGTCCATGACGAGCGCGATATGCTTGCGGGATTTTTGGAACGTTTCGAATATCTGGTCGAGAGGCTTGGTGAGCGGGACCTTGATGATCTTCTCCAGATCGAGATCGGCGAGTTTGGTCGCGCCGATGCCTTGCTTTTGCCAAGCGAGGGCTTCGCGGAGGGTGACGACGTAATCCACGTCGTCGGTATCCTCTCCCGAAACGGGAAGGCGGGTATGCGAGGAAGCGAGGAAAATGTCGATGGATTGGTCGATGGTGCAATCCATGGGAATGAAATCGACCTTGACCCGGGGCGTCATGACGGAAGACGCTTCGGTTTCCGAAAGATCGAGAACGCCCTTAATCTGCTTATGTTCATGGAATTCGACGGCCCCTTGTTCATGGGAGATGTCGATGAACGCTTCCAATTCTTCGGAGGTCATGGAAGGCGCGGAATCCGGCGTTCGAAACAATTTGCGCACGCCCGTGATGAATCATTCGATTACGATCGTAAGGGGTGTCGAAACGATCATGAGTGCTTCATAAAACGGCGCAACCGCGAGGGATATGCTTCCCGAGTACTTCGATGCGATGGATTTCGGGGTAATTTCTCAAAAAAGAAGCAGTATGAGCGTGACCGCACCGGTTGCGATACCGATGCCGTATTCGCCGGGAAGGGCAAAAGATTCGGCGACTTTGATGGAAGCGACCGTCGCGAGAGCCGAAGCCCCGACGTTAGCCAAATTATTTCCTATGAGGATCGTAATGAGCAATTTGTCATTCTTCTTCTTAATCCTTGCGAGAGACTTGGAACCGGCACGTTTTTCCTTCCGATAGCCCTGCACGGCATGTTCCGAAAGGGACATGAGCGCGATTTCGGTTCCCGAAAAAAAGGCGGAAAAGGCGATGAGTACGACAAAAATCAAAAGGGACGTGGGGTCCATACGTAAGGTTAAGTATAGGGTCGCGCATCGTGGGTTTTCCGTATTCTGGTACCCCCGACAAGAATCGAACTTGTGTCTAAGCCTTAGGAGTGCCTTGTTCTATCCACTGAACTACAGGGGCGGAGAACGGCGCGCGGCTTTTCCGGAAAGGAAAAGGCCTCCTCTTTACGAAGAAGGCCTGGACATCATACGGAAATCCGGAATTAATCAAGATTAAGCGGCGCGGCGCTCGGCAAGGGTGCGGTTGTGCTCGGGATCCTTCAGAATCTCGAGGGCGACGTGGGAAAGTCGGTCGGCGACGTGCTTGGAAATCGGTACGAAAACGTAGGCTCCGTTGCGGTACAGATAGATGCGGTCGACGGAAACGCGGTCGACGATCACGGCATAGACGGTGCCGTCCGAAAACGAACGTTCGACGGTGGCATGATACGAACCCTGGATGAGATACGCCTGACCGAGATGGGAAATCTTCAACGCGAAACGGTCGTAGCCGATATGGCTTCCTTCCGGATGGAAGACGTTACGCTTGGGGGTTTCGTGACGCTGGGGCTGCGAAAAATCCGGAACGGAATCGCGCTCCTGAAGCGGTGGGGTACGGCGGTATGATCTCCGGGCGGTCGCCTCGATTTCGAGGGAGAGCTGGTTGCCCGGGACGCGAGTTTGCGTTGCCATGGGACAAGGGGAAAGAGGATGATCGTCTTGGCTTAGAACCCTTCTGAGACAGATTTTCCCATATTTATACCCTATGTCAATATCAGAATGTGGAAATTTCGTGAAGAACCGGAAAATGCTTCAGGAAAGGACGAAACGTCCCGAAACCCCCCCCGCATAAATCACGTACTAAATAACCGGAGAGGTCAAGCGGCGGAAGTTTTTTTCAAAAAAAATATCAAGTAGGGGGTTTTTGAGTAGGATGGAGAAGTCATAGCCGCCCGCGCGGCAAGCGAATCCAATCCAATATGAATCCGATCCTGAAGGAACAGAAACTTAAGGAACTCTGGGATATCACTTCTACCGTGCGTTCCATTAACGAAAGCCTGAACGGGGGAATAAACGTGGAACTCCTTACGGAGCCCATAAAGAAACTTTCCCTCATAGAGGACGAACGAACCTTCCTGGAACTCTGCGGCCGGACCCTCCAAATGCTCGTCGGCATACTCGTATCCGCCGAAAACCTCGCGAACTACATACGCCGACAAAACGACCAACTCGCCGAAGCGATCGAAACCCATAACGAAAAGAAAGAACTCGAAGGAGAAGGTTCCCAGTTAAATGCTATTTTCTAAAAACCATCATATGTCCGAAAAAGAGGTTGGATACTTTAGAGTAGAGACCAAGGCGTTGCGGGCTGACGAGATCAAAGCGAAGGACCTGAAGGAAATACAGAGTTTCCTGAACCGGTCGGAAACCGCCAAGGAAAATCTCAAACCCGAAACGCTCAGCGACATGGCGGAAAAGATTAACGCCCTCGCGAAGACCTTGGAAAAAACGATTAACGAGAAGGTGAAGGGGCGGAAGGTAGCGGTCGATAATTTCGAGTTATCCGATGATGCCTACGTCGTCGAACTCGGTAAGATGGCTTCGACGCGCATCAACGAGGCAATCAGGACGTTCATGACGTCTTCCGAGACGGACATCAGCAGTCTTCTGACTAATATCGACGCGCAGATTCGCGCCGCTTCGATAAACGACGTGCAAACCGACAAACTCTACGGAAAGAACAAGGGCGGCCTCAATCCGGTAACTTAAGCGTAGGTTTTCGCGAATGGGCAATCCGATTACGATACGCGACGAAAATTCGGGACTGGATCACGAATACGGCGTCCGAGAGCGAAAACCGGGCGAATGAAACGGGATTCTGCAGTTTTTTTTGGACGAAGAACAGGCATACCGCGTACGGGAGGCGGTAATGACGCGGAACGTCACGACGAAAGAACTCCGAAGCCTTATCGGACAAATCCAGATCGACGAACTCAAAGAGCAGTTGGTCGAATACGAAAAAACCGTCGCGCGCGGAGAAAAGGGAATCATCGCGTTCCTCGTGAAAAATTACGGGTTGAATCCGGGTTCCAAACGGACGGAAGTTCCGTTCACGGGAGAATTCTCCTGACTGCCCGACGCTTTTCTCAAGGATATCGAGGCGTTCGTCACGCATAAGGAAGTCCACCTGAAGAAATTCAAGGTAATCGAGTCGGGATCGAAACGGAAATACGCCCTCGTTTTTCGGATTTCTTTCACCGGTTCCGAATATTCCATAGACGATCTGGAGTTGGAGGCGCGGTAAACGTCGAATCTCAAAGACAACGGAAACAAAAAAATGCCCGCTTTGCGCGGGCGTTTTTCATATCGGAACCTATCGGCTACCTTCCTCGACCGGCACCGCGGCCGGTTCGGGAAGTTCCTCCGCCGAACCCTCCCGAACGTCCTCCGCCGAAACTGGAACGTCCGCCGAAGCCGCCGGAATCGCGGCCCCCGGCAAAGCCGGGCTTCTGAAATCCCGGGGGCTTCGCGTTCGGAGACCCCGGTTTGCGGGTGTTCGCGGGTTTTCCGGTATTCACCGGTTTCCGGTATTCCGAAGTTCCGCCCTCTTCGGAAGGTTTTTCGGCACGTTCCGATTTTCCGTATCCGCGGTTTTCGTAGAGACCGCGGTTTTCCTGAGCGTGGTCCTTTTGGATGACGCGCCCTGGAACGATACGGACGATTTCGCGACCGACGGTCTGGCCCGGACGTTTGTAAAGGAGCGAGCCGAATTTCGTCGCCTGTACCGAAAAATCCTTCGGAAGGAGACTGTCGGAATAGAACCCGTATTTTTTGAGCACTTCGAAGAATTCTTCGAAGAAAACGTATTTCCCATCCACCTCCCAAAACGGAACGCACATGACGATTGTCCCCTTGTAATCGAGTTGGCGAAGCCCCTGGAAGAACCCCTCATAGATCGGATACAGGAGTTTTTTCTGTTCGGCGACGGAAGCGGCCGAAACGGTTTTCGCCGATTGGATTTCCCCGAGGAATCCCTCAGTAACGATGGCGGCGCCACGGAGGAATTCCGGCTTCGAAGCGATTTTTTTCACATCGAGCGGAAAGGTGGCGTACTGGGCTTCGACGGCTTCGCATCCGGCCTCGAGAGCCTTGGCGGTCGATTCGGCCATTTTTTCGGAAATATCGCTCCCGAGAAGATCGCGGTATC
>JAUPLX010000018.1 GCA_030836665.1 Patescibacteria group bacterium | reverse complement strand
TGAAAAAACGCTTTTCTTCCTCGGTGGCGGAAGGATTTTCGTAAATGGCGATGACTTCGTGGTGGAGGTCGTCCACGAGCTTCTTATACGCGCTGAAAGAATCGGAAGACTTGATCTGTCCGCTCTTTTTATTACCCTCGACGATGCTTTCAAAATAGAACGTAGCGAGGGAATTCGAAGAAGGATTCGGCACGGCCACCCCCTCCGCTTCATGGATTTCGATAATCGCGTAGCCCTGGCTATGGAGCTCCGCTTTAGCCTCGTCGATTGTCGCTCGCGAAAGCGATAGTTCGACGCGCTGGTCGTTTTTAGAACATACGGCGACGAAATTTGCCATGGTTTACTGAAAGACTCTACTAAAACGCGGAGGTGCCACTGGGAGTCGCCACGGAAGTCGCCGGGCCGGACGAAACGCCGGGAGCAGTATTTCCGCCCCTATCGTTTCTCGGGAGCGATGCGCGGACGAGCAAATGGGCGTCGTCTGGACGCATTCGGACGATTTCCTTAACGCCGGAGCGAGCCTGTTCGAGGTGTTCCTGAGGAACTCTTTCCCCCTCGGCCCCAGTATTCTCCTGTATCTTATCAGCCATTTTATTATACGTTATCGAATAGGAAATTCGCGTTATCCACTTCTTTCGAGCGCTCCATCTCCTCGTTCGAACGTAATTCGCGTACGAATCCGGATCTTCGTTGTCCGTCAGCCAATATCTCGAAACCTTCCGTCTCGTCTACGAAAGCCACGAGGCGGTTATAGAACGCCGTCATGCCGTTTTCATCAAGGAGTTCGAGCGATTCGAGATAGAGGAACCGTTGGGTTTCGTCGATTCGGAGGCTTTCGATAAGCTCCTTCAGAATCGTCTTCCTTTGGCTCTTTTCCCGGATTCGCTTCAGGAGGTTCGAGAGAAACATAGGATTATTAAAGGTCCTTTGTCCGCAAGTATACCGGATTCGGATGAAAATCGCAATTTACAAATCAATTCCCCGTAATTCCCGGAAAAAGACTTACGAACATATAAGGGAAAGTGTTTTATTTTATTAAATATATCTAATAGAAATAGTAATCGGAATTTTTGAAGGAGCCGTTCTTCAGCGGAAGCGCCCCACCTTTTTATTTTTTTGACGCCGACTACTTTTAACCACCGTGGAAACCTTTGTCGGAAGAGGGTTTCCGTAAAGTTTTAGACAATGTCGAAATGTGAAAAGGAAAAGGCGTTTGACTTGTTTTCGAATCGAAAATCCATACAGTCTCTCCGTATGTTTCCTCGGGTTCGGTTTTTGACGTACGGGGTCTCGGATATCTCCATTTGCGCATGCTTTTCACAAAATCGAACCGGCTTTTCTTATCGTTTGCCATCATCGCGTATTGCGTAGGGGTTCTTTCCGCTCCGTACGCGAAGCTCGGCGTTGAGAAGTTCGTTCTCGGAAAAACGGGATTGCCCGCGGTTTCCACGGTCGAAACGGATAGCCAACAACTTGGGAAACTCGGTCTTTTCGATGAAGCCTACGGAATCATTAAAGACAATTACTACGGATTCGATTCCGTTTCTAAAAACGATCTCGTTTCCGGGATGATCAAAGGAACCGTGGACGCTCTCGGCGACCGCCACAGCAGTTATTTCGACATCGACGAAACGAAAAAATTCAACGAAGCCCTCTCCGGGGATTTCGAAGGCATCGGCGCGGTAGTCGACAAGAGCGATTTCGGCGTGATGGTGAAACAGATTCTCGCCGGTTCTCCCGCTAAAGAAGCGGGAATACTCAGCGGGGATATCATTTCCAAGGCCGGAAGCGACAAGCTCGAAGGACTCGACCTCACCTCCGCTATCGAAAAAATCCGCTGACCCGCCGGAACCGTCGTAGAACTCGAAATTCTTCGTGCCGGTGAGGTATCGCCTATCGTAAAACAGGTGACCCGAAGAAAAATCACCGTACCGTCGGTCGATGGGAAAATGATCGAAGGCACGAAAATCGCCCACGTAACGCTCGCGATGTTTGGAGAAAAGACGTCCTTCGAATTCCTTAAGACGTACGCCGATTTGAAAAAAGAGGGTGCCCAGGTTTTGATTCTCGATCTTCGTGACAACGGCGGGGGGCTTCTCGAAACGAGCGTGAACATCCTCTCGAATTTTTTCCCAAGGGACCGCCTCATCGTAACGACCAAGGAAAAAAACCCCTTCATGAACCATTCGTATTTCTCGTACGGTCCGGGCGACATAGACATGCCCGTAGTCCTTCTCGTGAATGAAAATTCCGCGTCCGCGTCCGAAATCACCGCCGGAGCCATGAAAGATTACGAACGGGCGATTATCGTCGGTACGAAAACGTACGGCAAAGGATCGGTGCAACAGCCGTTTTTCCTTTCCGACGGAAGCGAGTTGAAAATCACCGTCGCCAAGTGGTATACTCCGCTCGATCACGGAATCGACAAGGTCGGGATCGAGCCGGACGTGAGCGTGAAATTCGAAAAGGAAGATTTCGACAACCGTTACGACCGCCAATTGGAGGAAGCGAAAAAAATCGCCGCACGCCTTTTGAAAACCGATCGGAAGACGGTTCTTGCCGAATACGCCAAATTTGCCGAAGACTCCCGCAAACAAGAAAAAGACGCCGTAACCTCCGGGACCGGAAATACGGAGGCTTCCAAAAAATAATCCCTCCACCATGGACATCTTTGACAAACTTCGAAACGCAGACCCTGCCGTAGCCGACGCGATAGCGAACGAAGAAAGGCGACAGGAATCCGAAATCGAGCTCATCGCGAGCGAGAATTACGTTTCCGAGGCCGTATTGGCCGCGAACGCCTCAGTGTTCACGAACAAATATTCCGAAGGGTATCCGGGCAAGCGGTACTATGCCGGACAAGTGAACGTCGACGTTGTCGAAACCCTTGCCATCGAACGTGCCAAAGCGCTTTTCGGTGCGGAATATGCGAACGTGCAACCCCTTTCCGGATCTCCGGCGAACCTTGCGGTATACCTCGCGCTCCTCGCTCCGGGCGATACGGTTCTCGGCATGAGCCTCGATCAGGGCGGACATCTTTCCCATGGGCACCCGCTCAATTTCTCCGGACTCCTGTACCGCATCGTTTCCTACGGACTCGATAAGGAAACCGAACTCATCGACATGGACGAAGTCGAACGCGTCGCTTTGGCGGAAAAACCCAAAATGATCATCGCCGGCTTTTCCGCATATTCGCGCAGTCTGGATTGGAAACGTTTCCGTAAGATCGCCGACAAAGTGGGCGCGTACCTTATGGCCGATATTTCGCATATCGCGGGGCTCGTCGTCGGCGGAATATTGGAGAACCCCGTTCCGTATTGCGATATCGTTACGACCACGACGCACAAAACCCTCCGTGGACCGCGCGGAGCCCTCATCCTCGCGAAGGCCGCGTTCGGTGACAAGATTGCCCGCGCGGTGTTCCCCGGCGTGCAAGGAGGCCCGCACGAACACACCGTCGCGGCGAAGGCGGTGGCGTTCGGCGAAGCCGCGAAACCGGAATTTCGACAGTATGCCGCGAAGGTCGTGGAAAACGCCCGAATGCTCGCGAAAGAGCTCCAGACGCACGGTTTCCGCGTAGTTTCCGGCGGAACGGACAACCACCTCTTCCTTCTCGACGTGTTCGGCTCGAAGGGGGTTACCGGAAAAGAAGCGGAAAAAGCTCTCGAATCCGTGGGAATATCCGTGAATAAGAACATGATTCCGTATGATCCCCGAAAGCCCCTCGATCCTTCCGGAATTCGCATTGGAACGCCGGCAATCACGACTCGGGGAATGGGGACTGAGGAAATGAAGACCGTCGCCCGCGTCATCCGCGATGCCGTAGAATTCCGGAACGATGCGTCGAAGTTGTCCGAATTGGCAAACGAAATCGCGGTTCTCTGCGCGAAATTTCCGATTTACCGGTAGCGTATGGCACTCGAACTCGGAGATTTTTCATCGGAATCCGAATCCGGACTCGGACAGGCACCGGAGGCCGCGAGCGAGAAAGCCCGCGAGCAGGCGTCTTCGAAAACGCTTGCCGGAATCGCCCGAACTCGGAAAGACGAATCGAAGGGGCGGAAAGCCGCCGACCTCCTTTCGTCGATGCTCGTAGCGCTTCTGAGGGATTCCCGTTTCGACCCGCTCATCGAGCCCATCATGGCGCTTTTGCGACTCAACCTCCCTTCCGCGTACGTCGTGGGAATGTTGTCGCTCGTGTCGAAGGAGGCCTCATCCGCCATCCGCCATACGTACGATCCGTCACTTCCGATTCTAAAAAAAGAACCCGAACCGGAAGTCGAGCGCACGGAGTTCGATCCGGACAGGCTCCGTTCCGACTTTCGCGACCGCATTAACGAATGGATAGCCGACGTATTCCTCGTCGCTACGAAAGACCCTTCGTTCGTCCTGTCGGACAAGTTCCTCTCCGAAATCGCGTCTCCGAAAACCCGGGATGCGTTCATTTCGGCTTGCGAAGCGGTGCTGGTCTTCTTTTTCAATACGAAAAACGTTACCGTCCCTCCGTCTGAAGCACGTTCGCTTTCGGCGTTCCTCCTCAAGGAACTGCAGGCCCGCATTTCCCAACTCGATCGGTCCGCGGCGCCGTAATCGCCCGAAACGTCAGAATCATGAGGAAACCGATTCCCCCCGCGGCTCCGACGAGCGCGAACGGAGGATGGATCGGAGAAACCGTCGCGAACGGGATTTTCGCGACGGTTTCGGCGACGGCGTTCGTCCAGGCGAGCGCGGCATAGCCGATTGCTCCCATGGCGGTGGCGACGGAATGCCACCCGACCGCATCCGCGACAAGGGCTCCGATCGTCGGAATCGCGGCATAGGCCAAGAAGGGAATCACCGCTAAGTTGGACACGATGGACAGTATTGGCAAAGATCCGAAGAGGATGAGGGAAACCGGAATCGTCGCGACCGTTGCCGATACCGTCGCAGCGAGCGTTTCCCGTAATGAAAAACCGGAAGGCACCATGAGGAGATTTCCGGAGGTTTCGGTAGCCAGTACGGCGATGCCGAGCGTTGCCGAGAAAGAGAGGAGGAACGAAGCGCTCACCGCCGTTTCCGGACTCCAAAGAACCATTGCCGCCCCGACGGAAAAGAGAAGGGGGATGGGATCGGTCTTGAAGAACGGCTCCGAAAACAACGCGACCGACGCCATCATGGCCGCTCGGACGACGGGGACCCCGCATCCTGCCAAAACCGCGTATCCCCAAATTCCCGAGAGGAGCAGCAATGCCCGTAACGAAAACCGCAGCCTCTTCGCGAAGACGGCCAAAATCCCGGCTACGACGGCGATATTTCCGCCACTCGCTACGACGAGATGCGAAAGTCCGCTGTTTCTGTACGCGAGCGACGACTCTTCGGAAATTGCGGCTCCGTCGCCGAATAAGAGACCCCGCGCGAGGGCGGATTCCTTTCTCGGATACAGCGCGTCCGAAGAGTCCGCTATCCGTTTCCGCATCCGAAGGAGACCGGAACCGTTCTCAAGAATCCTTACCGTTTCCGCCGAATAGGCGGTCCCCCCGTTTTTCGGAGAGAGGATCTTCTTCATCCCCGAAATCCGCACCGACTTTCCTTCCGAAAGCGAATCCGCCGTACCGAAAATCCGCACGTTTACGGTATTTTCAAGAATCTTTCCTCCAACGGTCCCGATTCGCGCTGAAAAGCTCGCGGAAGACGTCGAGAGCACGGTTCCTTCCATGAGGCAGCTGGTGCCGCAATCCCGCAAGGCCGCATCGAACGCCCGCGAGGCGTCGGCCAAGCGCATGTCGGAGAGTCCTACGGAAAGGATCGTGCAAAGCGTTCCTAAGAACGCCGCCCCGGGCCTCGCGTTCGGAAAAAAAGGAAAACGAGAAATCACCGCGATGAGAATCGGCGCGCAAAGAATTCCGGGACATCCCCAGATTCCGTATCCGATCGTCGAAGCGATGACCGAGAGGCAGAACGTAACGAACGAGAGTTTTCGGACTACTCGGCTTTGCGGAACATGAGCGCGAATCATCGGAATGCGAAGAGCATGCAGACGACCGCCATGATCTGCGTCAAATTAAGAAAAAACAGACTTTTCAGGGAATCTTCGGCCCCGTTCCAAAATTCTCCGATGAGAAGGACCGGTGCGAACGCCGCGATTCCGAGATACCCTACGAGACCGTCGATCTTTACGAACGCCGCGCGGGCGATGTAGAGAACGACGAATATGACGAATGAGAAGAATGCGTAAATGAGGGCCAAAGGTACGACCGGAGAGGTGTACGGGTTGGCCGTTTCCGGGTCGGAATAGGTAATGCCGAAAGGAAGGTTCGTAGGTTTCCCGTAGATTTGTCCGCCGATGAACGCCCCGAGGTATCCGACGATCCCCGCGAAGAGAAAGGCTAAGATTACCGCGTCGAGGTATTTTCCGAGCGGAAGTTTATGTTTCTTGAGCCGGTAGACGAGCACGAGGAAGAACCCGAACGCCCCGCCCGCGAGGGAAAAATTGTAATCCGAAGTGAGGAAGAACCGCACGAAGCCGTCCGAGACGACGTCCCTCCATTCCGAGAGGAGGAAGAACAGCCGTGAAAATACGAACGACGAGAGGAAGAGCGGCAACGCGTTGCCGATGAAGAAGTTCGTATTGATTCCGTATTTTCCGGAAAGCTTGTAGAGCATCCAGAAAAAGAGGAGGAACGATATCGAAAGGGCGATGCCGAAGGTGTAGACGGTAATGCCGAGCGGGAGTTCGATTTGCGGGTACATGCCGGTGTTTTGGGACTAAAGCGGAAGTTCGTTTAGCGTGCGTATTCGACGACCCGCTTTTCACGGATGAGGTTGACCTTCACTTCTCCCGGATAGGAGAGGTTCGCTTCGATGGTTCCGGCGATTTCGCTCGCCAGCTTTTCCGCTTCGATATCCGAAACGGTTACGGCATCGACGAAGACGCGGACTTCGCGGCCTGCCGAGAGCGCATACGCTTTCGACACCCCCGAGAAGCTCATGGCGAGGTTTTCCATTTCCTGGATGCGCTTCACGTACTCTTCCGCGTTCATGCGGCGGGCCCCCGGCCGGATCGCGCTGATGGCGTCGGCGATTTGAACGATCTTCGTTTCGATGCAGATGGCCGGAAGGTCGTCGTGGTGCCCCTCGATGATATTGACGATCCTTTCGTCGAGACCGTATTTACGGGCGATTTTCCCGCCGATTTCCGGATGGGTGCCTTCGATGTCGTGGTCCATCGCCTTGCCGAGGTCGTGGAGAAGTCCGCCCTTAAGCGCGAGGGCCGGGTCGGCGCCGATCTGTTTGGCGATGGCTTCGGCGATATAGGCGACTTCTTTCGAGTGCATGAGGATGTTCTGTCCGTAGCTGGTGCGGAAACGGAATTTTCCGATGAGCGGAACGATCTCTTCCGGAACGCCCACGATTCCCATTTCATTGAGGGTTTTTTGTCCCAGGTCGTAGATGAGCGTTTCGGCTTCTTTTTGATTCTCTTCGACGATTTCTTCGATGCGCGCGGGTTGGATGCGCTTGTCGGCGATAAGGGCCTCGAGCGATTTTTTCGCGATGTAGCGCCGGAAGAGGTCGAAGCTCGAAATGAAGACGGTATCCGGAGTGTCGTCGATGATGAGCGAGACTCCCGTCGATCGCTCGAAGGCTACGATATTGCGGCCTTCTTTTCCGATAAGTTTGCCCTTGACGTCGTCGGACTCGAGCTTGACCATCGTTTGGGTCATTTCGGCCGTGACGTCGCCAGCGTATTGCTGGATCGATTTGATGAGGATTTCTTGGGAAATCTCGCGCTCGCGCAGTTTCAGTTCGTTCCGCTTCTTGCCGAGAAGTCCGAGGATGTCCTTTTCGTAGCGGTCTACGACCTGTTTGAGAAGAAGGTCCTTCGCGGTCTTTTCGTCCATTTTCGCCACTTCCGACAACTTTGACCGAAGTTCGTCCTTCAGGCGTTCCTGTCCGTCTTTCAGTTCGGAAATCTCGCGCTCGCGTTCGCGGAGCGCCTCCTGTCGTTTGTCGAGCTCTTCGAGCTTCTTATCGATACGTTCGTCCTTTTCGACGATGCGCGCTTCGATTTCTTCGATTTTCTTCTGTCGTTCGCGGGTATCGCGACGCTCTTCGTCCAATTTCGACCGTTCCTCCTCTACGCGCCGATGGGCCTCGTCGGCATTCCTTCGGGATTTTTCTTCGGCCTCGCGAATGATGGACGTCGCTTCGCTTCTTGATTTCTCGAGGAATTCCGCGTTCTTCTTCGAAGCGAAGAAATACGCGAGCCCCCCACACGCCGCTCCTCATACGAGGGCGCCGATTACGAGTTCTTGCATGTTCGATATCGTTAAAACTGCCCTTTCGGGCGGATGAGATGGATTTTTTCAGACTTTTCCGCTCGGGAATCGCAAATCCGCGAGCTCCGGCACTATACCGAAAATTGACGAAAGTCAATCATACCGCCCCGGTCGAATCTTGCGTTTGGCGTAAAATCCGCTATACGGAGGGTACGGAAAAAATCATGAAAAAATTCGCCTGTACGAAGTGTTCCTACCTTTACCGCCCAGCTTTCGGGGAAGAAGACCTCGGCATCGAGCCGGGAACCGCTTTCGAATCGATAGCGGAATCTTTCGAATGTCCGGCATGCGGGGCGGGCGAAGACGCCTTTTACGCGGTCTCTGAAGCGGTGAACGAACCGTTCGACCTGAATGACACTTCCGAAGCGGAAGCCCAGCACGTTCCCGTTTTCCGCGAAACGCCCGAAGGGGTGGTCGTAAAGATCGGAACCGAAGACCTCCCCCATCCGAACGAGGAATCCCATTTCTTCGAATGGGTCGCTCTCGTGGACGAAGACGGCGAAGACGTCGAAATCAAAATGCGGCCCGAAGGAGGTGCGGACGTCCTTTTCGAAGGATACGGCCGCGAAGATTTTGACGAAGTGCGCGCGTGCTGTAGTATCCACGGCATTTGGCGATGACGCGAAGAATCCCCTCATTAAGAAGAATCCCCTATTAAACCGAATATGCCCGTAATGAAGGTTTGCACCGGACGTACCTGTTCGGAACGCCATGCGAAATACGTTCTCGCGCGACTCCGTGCCGATAAGGCCAAATTCGACAAAGATGACAAAATTGCCATCGAAGAATGCGCTTGTCGATGAAAATGTGCCGAGGGCCCGAATTTCGTCTTCGACAAGGAGCTTTTTACGAGAGGAAACCCCGTAAAAGCGAGCGAAGTGTTCCTTCGAAAGCTGGCGGAACTCGGGAAGGTTTCGAAAACCGAACCGTCCGCCGAAGAAGCGCGATTCCCCACGATCCATAATCCGGAAAAACGATGAGAGTAGGTTACGTCGCGCTCGTCGGACGCCCGAATTCCGGAAAATCGAGTTTTTTGAACGCTCTTCTGGAAGAGAAGGTCGGCATCGTTTCCAATCGCCCGCAGACTACGAGAAAATCCATTCGATGAATATACACTGACGATTCCCGTCAAATCATATTTTTCGACACTCCGGGAATCCATGAGGCCGTGGACGATTTCAATATCCGCATCAACGCCGTCGCGGGAAGGGCCATCGGCGATGCCGACGCCGTCGTGCGTTTCGTGGACTCCTCCCGTCCGTTCGGAGACGAAGAACGTAAGATCGACGAGCTCGTAGCGAATTGCAACAAGCCCGTACTGAAGGTGTTTTCCAAATGGGACGTCGCCATGAAGGGCGTCGAGAAGGGTTCCCAAATCGCCGTTTCGAGCGTGAATCGCGAAGGCTTTAAGGAATTGGTCGAGGCCGTGACGGAACTCCTTCCGGAAGGAGTTCCGTTCTATGGGGAAGATTATTATACCGACCAAGACCCGTACACCCGCGTTTCCGAAATCATCCGCGAAAAAGCGTTCCAGCTGCTTTCCGAAGAAATCCCCCACGACCTCTACGTCAACGTCGAGGAATTCGAAGAGGAGGGCGGGCTCTTGCGCATCCTCGCGTATCTCGTCGTCGAACGCGATTCCCAAAAACGCATCGCGGTAGGAAAGGGCGGGGAGGTTATCCGCCAAATCGGCATGACGGCGCGTTTGGATCTCGAAAAGATCTTCGATAAGAAAATTTTTCTCGCGCTCCGGGTGAAGGTCGATCCGCACTGGAAGAAAAACCGCAAACTGGTAGATTCCCTTTTGAAATAATGTTCAAGATATCCGCATCCTCGGAGTACGCGCTGCTCCTCGTGAAATTCCTCTCGGAAAATCCGGGAATCCATACGCTCGAAAAACTTTCGGAAAACACCGGAATCCCTTTGCCCATGCTTCGGAAGGTCGCGGCAAAATTGGAAAAATCCGGCATCCTCACCTCTAAGAAAGGACGTACCGGAGGCGTTTCTTCTTGTCGGGAGAACGTGAGCGTCAAGGACGTTCTCGTCGCTGCTGGGGAAAATCTGTCCATCGCCCTCTGTTCCGGAAAGGGGTGTTCTTCGTCCTCGAACTGTTCCATTGCTCCGGTCATAAAGAATCTCCAGCGGGGATTTGAGTCCATCTTGTCCATTACGCGTCTCTAATGCCGTCCGATTCGCCGCTCCCGGCCAATGCCTACGACGCATTCGGCACCTCGTTCGCCCAATCTCGGAAAAATATGGAGTGGCAAGAAATCGCCGCCCTTTGCGAACGGCTGTCCGAAAAAAATCCCCACCCGCGGATACTGGATATCTGATCCGGTTCCGGAAGGCTTTTGAACGTTTTGGAAGGGAAATTCGGTCCGAATTTCGAATATTTGGGCGTCGACGCTTCGAAAATCCTCGTATCCGTAGCGAAAAAGGATTTCCCCAATCGGAATTTCCGCGCGGGCGATATGCGGAATCTTCGAACCGTTCCGGAAATTCGCGAAGGAGAAAAATTCGATGCCGTTTTCGCGGTAGCGAGCTTCCATCACCTGCTGACTGAGGAGGACCGCCGGAAAGCCTTGGACGAATTCGCTTCCGTGCTTGCTCCCAATGGGATGCTGCTTATGACGAATTGGAATCTTCTCTCGGCGTCCAACTTGGCGAAGTATGGCAAACGTCGCGACTCGTCAGGAGTGTTCCATATCCCGTTTTCCGGAAAGCCGCGCACGTATTTCGCGCTTGAACCGACCGTTCTTTCCCGTGAACTCGCTCAGTCCGGTTGGGAGGTTTTAGAGAGCATCGAAAATGAAAGGAACCTCACTACGATAGCGAGGTTCCTCGGATAATCCGCACTACTTTCGGGCTTTTTTGTCGCGGAAGTGTTCGTAGGCGTGTTTGGGAAGGAGGAACAGGTCGCCCACGAGAGCCAAAAGGAGCCTCACGATTCCCACGGCGCTGTCGAACGCGCCGACGAGGAAGCCCTCGATGTCGATGACCACGCTCTTGCCGAGTTCCGTCTCCTCCAGGCGCTTTACCCAAGGGAAGCGGTTCGAATAGTACGTCGAGGCGTCGATATCGTACTGTTTGGTAGGATTGGTTTTCGTGATTTCGAGCCGGAGTTCCTTCAGTCCGGATTCGGTAATTTCCCGGGCTTCCTGGATGAGCCGGCATACTTCCTCGAGCACGTCGTCGGGGATGTCCTTGGAAAATTTCGCTTCGTTTTCGAGGCTTTTCTTCAGTTCGTCCAAGCCTTTCGAAACTTCGATCTTTTGCGCCAATGACAGAATTTCCTTTTTCGTAAGCCGGGAACCGAGTTTGCGCATCGTATCGACGATCCGGCCTTCGAGATCGGATTTCTCCTTTTCCTTCAAAACTCCCGCGGATATCTCGGGAGCGCTCCGGCGCCTTTCGCCTTCGTTTTCTTTACGGGATTCGGACATGGGAAAGTTGGTTAGCGGGTTTTGCCGGAATCGGCGTTCGTTCCGGAGGCCGTGGAACCGGTGGTTGCGCTGGCCGTCGCGGAGGCGAGCTCTTCCAATGCCTTGATGGCGTCGTCGCCGAAGGTTCCGGAGGTATCGGCCTCCTTGGCCGCTTCGAGATAGCTCTTCGCCAGGGTAACGTCTCCCTTGTTTTTGTAAAATATTCCGAACCGAAGAAGCGCGATGGGGTTTCTTCGGTTCATGTCGAGCGCTTTTCCAAAATCCTTTACGGCCTTGTCGTCCTCGCCACGGATTTCCGATACCCAGCCGCGCATCGCGACGAGGCGGTCGTTGTCCGGGAACCGCTCCATTCCCTTTTCCGCCCAGAGGTACGCTTTGCCGTATTCTTTCTCTTCGATGGCGGTGAAAACGGCGATTTCGAAGTCTTCGTTCGTGGAATCCTCTTCTTCGAGGAGGTATCGGAAGATCTTGAACGTCCCCTTTTTGTCGTCCATGAGGTAATAGTTGTATACGAGACGGCGCTCGAGTTCGGTTTTCGGGCGGTATCCGTTGATGACGGCGTTGTTGAAATACAGGTTCGAAGTCGCGTAATCTTCGAGATAGTAATTGATGATGCCGAGGGCATAGGCCACCTGTACGTCTTTCGGGTCGAAATCGAAGTACCGTTTCAGCATCGCGTTCGCCCGGTCGTAGTTTCCGTATTCGAAACGCGCGAATCCCGCGATTTTGATCGCGCTCCGGTAGTCCGGCCGTTTTTCCACGATTTCTTCCGCAATCTTCGCCGCGGCGAGGTACTGTTTCTGTTTGAAAAACGTCCCGGCTAAGAGCGCGTTGCGGTACTGGTAATCTCCCGAAAGGCTCTCGTAATCCTTGATATTGTCGAAGAGTTCCTTGAGCCGCGGTTCCGATCCCCCGTATTCCTGGATGCGCACGACGCAATTGTGGATGCCGGTATAGCACGTCCCGACTACGGAATAGTACTCTTTTTCGGCTGGGTCGAAAGGCATGGCATCGAGTTCCGCCTGTCTTCCGGTCTGTTTTTCGTCGAACATGAACGCCGAAAGGAGCCGCTCTTTGGTAACGGCGTCGATTTCTTTGAGCGGAAGGAGCCGGTAGTGCGAATAGGCTTCCTCGAAACGTTTGAGTTCGAAGAGCACGTCGGCCATCTTTTGTTCGACGACGCGGTCTTTCCCCAGTTTGGAAAGGGCGCTTTCGTAGTATCGGAGAGCCGCCTCCTTGTCGTTTTTAATCGAGTAGTAGTCGCCCTTCCGGATGATCGAACGGAGATTGAGGCGGCGTTTGGCTTCCGATACTTTCTCTTCCTTCGACTGCCGCTCGACGAATCCGGATCCCGTTTCTGGCGCTTCCGTTTCGGAGAATCACGTCATCGTGGCGGGGAGGTGCCCGCCATCCTTGGTTTTGGAAGAATTCGAAAAACTCCCCGAGGAAAGCGAACACGAGGCGAGGACGAGCGGAAGGACGAACAGTACGCGTTTTTTCATCGCCGCCGATTATATCGAGAATCGGGAAAAGGCGAGAGAAACTCGCTTTCGCACGATTGACGGGGCGCTCGGAATGCGTATTATCGGCCAGCTTTCCGGAGAGATGGCAGAGTGGTCGATTGCAACGGTCTTGAAAACCGTCGTGTCGAAAGACACCCAGGGTTCGAATCCCTGTCTCTCCGCCAGTCGATCATGAAAACCCCCGGCCGTCAGGCCGGGGGTTTTAGCGTCGCACGCAGCGCGGTTGGGCGAGCTCGCAGCCCCCATGACGAACGGATTTCGTTTTTTTTAAAAACCGCTATTATCGGCGGGTAACCGCGCCCCATGTCCAAAGTCGACTACCACAAGCTCGTTCGGGATCGGATTCCCGAAATCATCCGGACGAACGGCGATACCCCGTCTTTCCGCATATTGGAAAACCGTGCGGAATTCGTCGCCGCCCTCGCCGCGAAGATACTCGAGGAATCGAACGAAGCCCATGAAGCCGCCTTATCCGGAGATCGTGACGAAATCACCAAGGAAATCGCCGACGTTTTGGAGGTTCTCGACGCCGTCGCTCGCGAATTCTCCATTTCTCCGGAAGAAATCCGGCGCGTACAAACCGATCGTCGCGAAAAGCGGGGCGGATTCGAGAACCGGATATTCTTGGAGTCCGCCGAATAGGGGGTTTCCACCCTGCCGAATCCGATTTGATTCCCGTATTTTTTTCGTTAGGATACCGCGGCTTCCCGATTTCGGGGCTTCTCTGGTGAGTTACTCAAGTGGCTGAAGAGGCGGGTTTGCTAAACCTGTAGGGTGCCGCAAGGTGCCGCGGGGGTTCGAATCCCCCACTCACCGCCAGCGAACGTGAAAAAAGCGCGTCCCGATTCGGGACGCGCTTTTGTTTTTCGAACGTTCGGACTTTTGACTTTCCCCCGCTTTCCGTATACTTCCCCCGCCGTTTTTACGGGGGCATAGCTCAGTGGTTAGAGCAGCCGGCTTAAAGACGGACATTCCATACCCAATTCCGGATAATGAATTTCGGCATGGCAGTTATGGCAAACCAATACGCATTTGACGAGTTCCTTTCGAACCGAGCCGATACTTCGGTTCGAAAGCGAGCGCATGTCGAGTTTAAATTCTTTTTTGGGTGAATCGACGTGGTGGAACGCGAGGGCGGCAAGATTCTTGTCGTAACCGCAAACGCTGCACCGTCATCCGAATTCCTTCACAATCTGAATCTTCCTGTCAACTCCCCGGAGTTTTTGCGATCAGTACGATTGATGAAGCCTGTTCTTACAGGCGATGGAACAGAATTTGGTTTGCCTTCCCGTCAACGCGATTCCGCAAACGGAACAGTTAGATAATTTTTTCATAACTAAACATTATCGAATCGGAATGTTCCGTCAAGGGCTGCCGAAGAAGCGATTCTTCGGTGATACTTGTCAAATTCGGGGAAACCTTCGCATTATGCATGGCAATCCCGAGCCAAGCCTGGAAAACAGGAAGGTGTAGAGACTAGACGGCAGGCACCCCATGCGGGTGAAGGGATAGTCCAGACCACGAACCCGTAAGGGGCGGCGAAAGCCGAAGTGGTACGCATAACCGGTTGGTCCCTGGTTCAAGCCCAGGTGCCCCTACCAATTCGGCAAGAAAAACGCTCTCCCGTCGACTGCGGAGAGCGTTTTTTAAATCCCGCCTCGGTAAAAAAACCGGAACCATCGAAAACCAGGGATTTCCCGTCGAAGTGAATGACTGGAAACAGTCGAACCGGAGAATAAAAAATATGATCAACTACAATTAGTTAAAATAAATTGTCAATAATCCAGGTTTTCCTTTAGGTAAAAGGAGTTCGTAAAAAAACGAACGCGATTTTCATGCCAAATATGAAATATCTCCGAAAAAGTTTTGACTCCCACGATGAATTCCATATAACTCTTTGGCGCATTCGGAGCCCCTCGGGGATTCGGGTCGCAGCTCCTTAACATCCGACGCACAGGAAGGCCGACGGTCTTTCTGTCCTTTCCGTTCCTCCGGGGACGGGAAAGGAAAAAAATTCAAACAACGCGAAATTCAAAATCTCCGCTCCTCCGG
>JAUPLX010000002.1 GCA_030836665.1 Patescibacteria group bacterium | reverse complement strand
TCTTTCGAAGATCGTCTCGGAATACGGAATCGACCGGAACTCCGAAGATTTCCGGGAAAAAATCCGGCAATACCTCGCGAACTACGAAGACCAGATACGCGATGATTATCTCGGAACCCAAGACGAGGAAACGAAACGGGAAATCGAGGCCATCTACGGGGAATATCGAATGAAACCCTAACGCACGTCCGCAGAAAAATCCCCGTCCATTTCCGGACGGGGATTTTCAAAGGAAACTATTTGCGGAGGTCGAGACGGGAAATGAGATTTTCGTAACGGTCCTGATCTTTTTTCTTCAGGTAGTTGAGGAGCTTGCGGCGCTTCGCTACCATGAGCATGATTCCGCGGCGGGAGTGGTTGTCGTTCTTGTGTTCTTCGAGGTGGGCCTTGAGGTTCTCGATGCGTTCGGTAAGGATCGCTACCTGAACTTCCGGGGATCCGGTGTCTCCCTTGTGCTGAGCGAAGTCGGCCATGAGGGTCTTCTTTTCTTTTCTTTCCATGAGAGGGTATTTTGATAAAAAATAACGTTCCGTCCGGAAAATACGCCAGGCGGAAGTGCGAGGAAGTATATGGAGGGCGTTTCGGAAATCAAATGAAAAGACTCCCTACGATTCGATATCGCTTTCGAAGTTGGCCTTGATGCGGCGCATGATTTCCTTGCGGATTTCTTGCTGCTTTTCGGAATTCTTCACGAGAAGGAGGAATTCGTCGCGGTTGAGGACGAGAACTTCAGTGGGTTCTTTTACGCGGATGCTCGCCGTTCGCGGCTCGCTCGTAATGAGCGCGATTTCGCCGAACAACTCGCCCGCGCCGAGGGTATCGATGATTTTTCCCCCGCGGATGACTTCTACCGAACCGGATTGGATTACGTACGCGCGACCGTCGGAAACGCTCCCCTCGGAAATCACGACGTGTCAGGATTTAAGACGCAGAGTTTCGCTCATCATCAGAAAGTAAACGATTTCTTCGCGGGAAAGACCTTGGAAGATATAAAGGTTTTGAATGGCTTCAAGCATTGACGCGAAGATTAAAAATGCCACGACCGATAATATTCCGAACCGCCCAAAAAGGCAAGTATCGAAGGTTTCGTTTTGAAAGGCCCGGGATTTCCGTAGAATCGGGACGCTATGAAATTGCAGAACGTTACCGTCGCGTACGGAAATAAAGCCGTCCTCCGAGATATCTCCCTGGATTTTCCCAAGGGGGATTTCGCGTTCCTCATCGGCGGATCCGGGAGTGGAAAAACCACCCTGATCAAAACGCTCATCGCCGAAATGCGGCCGAAGTCCGGAACCGTGACCGACGGATCGGGACAAATCGTCTCGAACCTCTCCGGCAAGGAACTCGCGAAATTCCGCCGGAACGTCGGGGTCGTGTTCCAAGATTACAAACTCCTCCCTTCGAAAACCGTCCGCGAAAACGTGGCATTCGCCATGGAAGTGTGCGGATACCCGGACTCCAAAATCCTCGCCCGGGTTCCGGAAGTCCTTTCGCAAGTGGGAATCCTCACGAAAAAAGAAGCCTTCATCGACACGTTGTCCGGCGGAGAGGCTCAGCGGGTAGCGGTCGCCCGTGCGCTCATACACGATCCGGACGTCATCATCGGAGACGAACCGACCGGAAACCTCGACCCCGAGAACGCTCTGGAAATCATGAAAATTTTCGAGCGTCTTTCCGAAAGCGGGAAGACCGTCATCATCGCCACCCACGACGACAAGATCGTGAACCGCATGAAAAAACGCGTCGTCGCGCTCCGTGACGGACGGGTCGTTTCCGATGCGCGATCAGCAGGATATTCGCTTTAAAAAAATGATTCAGAACGACGAGGGACTGAAAGAAAAATTCGTTCGGAGGGGGGTTTGGATATACCTCTTTTCTTTCGTTATCGGGCCGATGGGCTACGTGACGAAGATGATCCTCTCGGCGGATCTCGCGGTCGAGCAGATCGGAGTGTTTTACGGAATCATCAGCCTCATTACGCTTTTAGGAACGTATAACGATCTCGGACTGACCGAAGCGCTGAATTTCTTCCTTCCGAAATTCGCGGTGGCGAAGAATTACGGGAAATTCCGCACCGCCGTGCTCTACGCGTTCCTAGCGCAACTGATTACCGGAACGATTCTCGGAGCTTTGTTTTTTTTCGGGGCCGATTTCCTCGGAACCCACTATTTCAAGAGTGCCGAAGCGGCCGATATCCTTCGGGTATTCTGCCTGTTCTTCTTCCTGAGCAATTTCCTCCATATCGGGGTTACGGTATTCTCCAGCCTACAGGAAACGAAATACCAGTACTTCGTCAATTTCATCCGATCGTTTTTCTCTCTCGTTTTCGTTTCGGGACTCTGGTTTCTTGGACATGGAAACGTACTTGCCTATGCGTGGGCATGGGTAGTTCCCCTCGTCATCGCCATCGTCTGGAACGTCGCGGTCTTGTACGTCCGCATATACCGGACCTATCTTTCCGGAATCCCGAACGACCACTCGGACGGGCTTTTCAAAAAGATTTTTTCGTACGCGCTTTGGACGCTCCTGACGGCAAACGTGGGCATGCTCCTCTCCCAAATCGACATGCAGCTCATTCTCCTCTTTCTCGGACCGAAAGACGCGGGGTACTACACGAACTATCTCAGTCTCATAGGGATACCGTTCCTGCTCATCACTCCGCTCATCGGATTCCTATTCCCCGTCATTTCATGATTCGCCGGAAGCGCGGACGAATCCAAAATCGAATCGATCCGAAGATTTTTCTCGAAGTATTTCTCCGCCTTGGCGATTCCGACATCGCTCGCCATGGGCATGTTCGGAACCGATTTCGCCATCGCGTTCTTCGGGGAAAAATTCACCGAATCCGGAAACATACTCGCATGGTCGGCACCGTTCCTCATCTTCAATTTTCTCCTGCAGATCAATTTCCAAATACTCGCCGGAATGGGACGAATTCGCGAACGGCTCAATATCCTTTTAGTCGGCCTCGCCTTCAACATCCCCCTGAACGTCATTCTCATTCCGACCCTCGGAGCCGCGTGATCGGCTCTTGCCGTGGGGTTGTC
The DNA here is from genome assembly GCA_030836665.1 of Patescibacteria group bacterium. Classification (GTDB taxonomy): domain Bacteria; phylum Patescibacteriota; class Gracilibacteria; order BD1-5; family UBA2023; genus JANJWP01. The sequence continues at coordinate 8,919 of JAUPLX010000002.1, read as the reverse complement.
GTGGATTCCCATCTGGTACCTTTCGGAAAAGAAATGCGGTGAATTCGGTTCGGATTTCGACTGGAAATTCTTTCTCAAAAACCTCTTCTTCCTTACTTCGCTGGCAGCCATGTTATTTTTCATCCGGCACTCGTGGAGTCCGGAAGGCATGTCCGGACGGATGGAATCGATTTTTTGGCTTTCGATAGTCTGCTGTGTGCATATAATCGCGTTCGCGTTCGTAAACCGCTCGGAAACCCGGGAACTTTTCCTGGAAATACGGGCCATGCTCTCAAAAAAACGTCCCCTTCCTTACTCCGTTACCTCCGCAGAAAGTGGCGAAGCAACTCCCTAAGAAGCAGCTCCCCGTGGCGAAAAACGTCGGAACGGACGTGCTCGGTCAGGAATCCTCCGGCAGTTTTCCGTTTTGGAAACCCGTTTTCCTTTTCTTGGCGTCGTCGATGGTCATCGCGACCTACTATGCCGGAACCTCGCACGACGAAAAGGCCGTAGCCGGCTTTTCCGCCTATTTCCTCACGATGCTCGTCCTCTACGGAACATGGAAGACGTGGACCATCCTTTCCGGAAGGAAAGAGGTTTCGTATTCCCCTCTCAGCGTCATCGGGTTCGCCATCGGGCATCTCGCCATCCTTTGTGCGTTCTTTCCCTTTCCAGCCGGATATTCCGGCGCGGGATTCGTCCTCCTGTTCAAGATTCTTGGATTTCTCGCCTTACCCGCCGCCATCGTAGCCGGCACTTCCGCCTTCGGAACGTGGGCACTTCGAAAAGCGATTCCCGAGTTCGATGCGAAATCCCGTGAATTCCGCATTATCGGAGGTATGTCGTTCGGACTCGCGTCCTACCTTTTCATCCTTTCGGTGGTAACTTCGACGTTCGGATATTCGCTCGTTACGACGATATTCCCCCTCGTAGCGCTCTCGGCATTGGGATGGCGGGAAATCGGCGAATTCGCCGTCGGTATGACGAAACCCGCTTTCAAATTCGATAATCATAAGGGGTCCGACGGGGTCGCGAAAGCGGTGGCGCTCCCGCTCATTTCGACCGAATGGCTCTTTCTCGTACTCACGTTCCTTATCGGCGTGAACTTCATTAACGTCGTACGTCCCATGCCGATCGGTTGGGACGATTTGGGCGTATACATGAACTACCCGAAAATCATGGCGGAAACGGGTGAAATCGGCCGTTTAGGTACGGTCGCCTGGCAAACGCTGACCGGAATCGGATTCCTTTTCAAGTCGGCTCCGCAGGCGTTTTTCATCAATCAGATCGGCGGAATCCTCTCCGTCGTCATCATCGCCCTTGCCGCTTCCCGACTCTTTTCGTTCGAAGGCGCGGGAAAACGCTACCTGAATCTCCCCCTCCTGTTCGCCGTAGCGACGTACGCCATGCCGATGATCGTATTCCAGCAGGCCAAGGACATGAAACTCGACCCGGGGCTTCTCTGCATTACGACCGCCGCGCTCTTCTTTTTATACGAGGCCGCGTTCCGACGGGGAGAACATGCGAAAGACCTTTGGAAGACCTTCGCTTTGGCCGGCTTTCTCGCGGGCGTGGCTTTCTCCATTAAGGCGACTACGCTCATGCTCTTTCTCGGCGGATGAGCGGTCATCTGTTACGCGGGATTGGGATTGGCCGGTTTCTACGGATTCTTCGCCCTGTTCGTGGGACTCTTCACGAAACTCGGCCTTTGGGCGATGCTCAACGTCGCCTATCCGAAAGACGACGTGGAACTCCTCTCGACCGTATCCCTCATAGCGTTCGCCGTCGCGGTGATGTGTTTCGCCTATGCCATACACCAACACCGCAAGGATTCGGTAAGATTCGTCGCCGCCCCCCTTCTGGCGTTCTTCGTCGCGGCATCCATCGCGCTGACCCCCTGGTTTGCCAAGAATATCCGGGAAGGGATCGAACAGAAGGTTCCTTTGAGCGTAAGCGTGCTTATTTCGGGCGTTTTATTCCCCAGTCCGGCGGACGTTTCGTCCCTTCGAACTCCCGAGGAAAACGCCGCCATCTCAAAGGCGAAGGAAAACGCCGCCATGAGCGCGAGCGGAAAGACGACGAACGAAGACTTGGGGCGGTATTTCGGATACGAAAACGGCATCAACAACCACCTGAAATTGCCGTTCAATCTGACCTACCAGCGCAATCAGCCGGGCGAATATACCGAAATAACCTTCATATTCCTCGCGCTGTTGCCGGCGGTATTCGTTTTCCTCGCGTTCCGACATCCGGCATTCGCCCTCGCTCCGGTAGCGGTATTCCTCTTCGAATACTTCTATTTTTGGAATCCGAGAACGTCGGTCATACTGACGGAATTCTTCTCGAACGTATCCCTTCCGGGAGGATACTTCGTCATCGCCGCGATTACGCTCCTGCCTCTCGCCTGATTCCATTTCGCGCTGGATAGGAAAGATCCGCGCAACATGCTGTTCCTCGGAAATCTCGCTTTTCTCGGATTTTACGGATTCGTATTCATCATCGCGGCCTACGGAATCGTCTGGTACGGAATCGCGGTCTACGTTTCGATGTTCCTCGCGATGGGATTCGCGCTCGAAAAGGCGGTATCGGAAGAACGGGGGTCGGAAGGAAATACGGGATTCGTCACCGCACTTCTCGTTTTCGGCATCGTAGGTACCTATCTTCTCCAATCGGCCGTACCGCACGGTTGGAACAATTTGAAGAATGGCGGTTTCGTCGAATTCAAAGCGGGAAAACTCACCCAAGAAGAAGCGATATTCGCGAGCCATCCGGATTATCTCCCGATATTGGCGTCCTTGAATCTGAAAAATCCGGAAGAAACCGCGAAAAAAATCATCGATTCCGTTACGGACGTTCCGAGTAAGAATATCATCAACGAAAACGTCGGGAATACGCCCAGCGTGGAAAAACTCCAGCAGATACTCGACCAAATGGTATCGACCGATCCCGAGTCGGTTTCCGGAGTCCCTCCGGAAAAAATCCGGACGATGAATTCGACGGCTGCGGCGGCTCGCAAGAAGCTCTACGACGAAGTCCTCTATCCTTCGAAAGAAAACCGCAATCAGGCGACGATCTACCGTATCGGAACGTTCCTCACCTACTTCATTTCGGAAAACCGGAAACGCTATCTGGAAGACAGCCTCGTACAGTCGTTTGGAGAATACGTGTACGACGAGAATTCCGACGTGACCGTCGAACGCTTGAAAAAACTCGGCGTAAAGTATTTCCTCATCGACCTGAACGCGGCGACGATCGACCGGGATCCGCGCCACGACCTGACGGCGCGTTTCGAGAACCTGCTACGCACGTTCCGCTCCGACCAACTCCGCCTCATCAAGACGGACAGCCTTTGTCTTAAAGCGGCGGTCGAAACGTCGAAAGACCAGAAAGAACTCGAATACCTGACGTTGGCGGGCGTCAATTACGAATCGTACCCCGCGTCGGGAGGCGTGACTTCGCGTTTGCAAAAACAGGCGGCTTGCCACAAGTATTTCGCCGACCTCATCAATTCGGGACACGTCAGCCAAACGGAGAACGCGTTCCTCCTTCCGCTTTCCCGATACCTTCAGACGAACAAACCGAAAAACGAGGCCGAAATGCTCAAGATCATCAAGGGCGTAGCCAACCACGGATGGGTGGCGCTCTTCGAAGTGAAATAGCTTACCGGAATCCCCGGAAGAATCTCGGAAAGAACCGAAGGCTCGCAAGGGCCTTCTTTCCGTTTTTCGAAGGATTGAGCGCTACGCGCCAAAGCCACTCGAGACGCAGTTTCCGGACCATTGCCGGAGCCCTCTTCTCGCCTCCTCCGACGAAATCGAAAAACCCCCCCACGCTCACCGCGAGCGTCGGTCCGAAACGGTCGGCGTAATCGTTCGTCCAGAATTCCTGCTTGGGCGTCCCGAGACCGACGAGCAGTATTTTCGGACCGGGCGAAAACCGGGCGAATTTTCCGAAGTCGAATTCGCCGTAGCCGTTCTGGTATCCTACCCGCATGCCGGAGAACTGGGCAATCGCTTCCGCCGCCTTTACTACGACCTCTTGGCGCGCGCCGTAGAGATAAACGGAAGCTTCCGGTCAGAATGCCTTGCGGAAGCGTACGAGGAGTTCGGGGAGGAGGTCGGTACCGTTGAGGTTCGGTAACGCTCCATCCCCCATCGACCGGTAAGAAAAAAGGATTCGGAGCGGGTTCCATTCGGGATTCGCGTATCGGAAATACGAGAGGGCGAGAGCTATGCCGTCCGGGAAAATCACGTCGCCTTCCATGAGGGTCGTCGCGTATTTCTCGTCGTCGACGGTCCGTTCTCCGGAATCGAACAGGTGCCGCATTTCGGCGTTCGCGAAATAGAGGAAATTCGCCAATACGGGCATTCCGGCGGCAAAACGGCTGCGACAAAGGCCCAAGAGCGCTTCGCACGAAGCGTCGAGCGGACGTTTTTCCAATTTTTCAAAAATCTCGGCAATGCTCTGGGTCTGCATATTATGGGACGTAATGGGGCAAGGTTACGACGGGCGAACCTTCGGGAAACCGTTCGCGAACGAACGGGATCATGAAGTCCGACGGAACGAGATGGAGGTCGAATCGGGAAAGGCGGGCGAAAATATCGCGGAGTTTCAGATATTTCAGGATGGCGAACGCTTTGCGGACGATTCCGCGTGCACAGCGGACTAACGGGAAAAATCCCGGATGAGGAACGTCCGCATCGCTCCGGCATGCGGCCGCGAAAGGAGCGAAGTATCCGAGATCGTGGTACGTCATGATGCGGAACGCCGGAACTTCGAATACCGGGTCGATTCCCCGGGCCCCGTAACGCCTGAGTACCGAGTGGCACCATACGACGTCCGGAGAGAATTCCTTCAAGACGGTACGGAGCTCGTTTCCGGCACGAAAATTGGCGAAGGCGGCGAGCGTGGAGAACGCTTTGTCGAATTTCGTCACGAATCCGCCCTCTTTCCCCACGGTACGGACCTCGTATCCGAAACCGGCGAGCGTGGCGGCAAGATTGGCTACGTAAGTTTCGATACCTCCGATATTTCCCGTGAAATCAGTAACCAAGAGGATCTTTGCGGCGCCTTCAGGAAGAAGGGAGCGCAAGCGATTCCGAAACGCGTCGCGGGAATACTCGGTGGCGATTCGGGCACAATCCCCTTTCCAGTCGGCGATTGCGGAATCCGGCAAATCCGCGAGGGATTCGAGCGCTTCGACGAATCCCCCGGACTCGGGAAGGCGGAGTCTTTCATCGAGCAGGAACGGTACGATGCCCCCTTTCGAAAATCCCGCCACCGGAACCCCGTACGAAAGCGATTCGAGCGCGGAAAGCCCGAAGGTTTCCAAGAACGTCGAGGGCATGAGCGATACGTCGCAAGTCGGCAAGGTCTCACCGATAGCGGAAAAATTCCTCCGGCCGAAGTACGCTACGGATCCTTGGGGGAGATTTCGAAAACGGAGCGCGCACTGGCTATCGGCCAGCGACCGGAAATCGAAAAAACCCGCCCTTCCCGAAAAATGGGAAAGGAATTCGGTTTTCAATTCCCCATCGCCGAAGACGGCCATCTTCGCGCGTTTTTTCTCGATTACCGCATCGAAAAAGGGAAAAAGGAGATGGAACCCCTTTTCGGAAACGAGGCGGCCGAAAAAGACGAAACTACGCATGGGGATGTCGGGAGCCCGCTACCGAAGGTTCGGATTTGCGGGAGATGGCGAAAAACAGTCCGGCAAGAGCGAAGAGCGAGAGCGACGCGTAAGCGGATTCGAAACTGTGGAGAAAAAGGTTCATGGTCGAACACGCTACGAACGCGGCGAAAAACGGAGGCGATACCCGAAGGAGCGCCAGAGCGATGACGGCGAGAATGGCGAGGAAAGACCCGAGAGCCGGAATCCCCCCTTCGACGAGCTGCTGGACGTACCAGCTCTCCGGAATGTAATAGTCTTCTTTTTCCTTCGTTTCCCCTTCGTAGAGGTTTTCATCGGGATTTTGCGGAACGACGAAGCGGTACGCCGGACCGGATGCCGCGAGCCCTTCGCCGAATACCGGATGTTCGCGGAAACGTTCGAATCCCGTAGCCATGCGGTGGAAATGCCCCTTCGACGACCCTTCCCGAAGTACGATGCGATCCATGCTTCCTTCGAATTTTACGTAGAACGCGAGGCAAAAGAGCGCGACGACGGGAATCGCGACGAAGACGGCTTTCCGATGTTTGTTCCAAATCGCCTTCGCGGATACCGCGAGCATGGCGCCCACACCCAGCGCTATGCCCACGAGAGCGGAACGCGAATACGTATAGAGCACGAGGAGGAAAACGACGAGGGCCCAAAGGGATACGACGAACATTTCGTCCTTTCTCCGGCGGAAAAAATGAAAGAGGATGCCCAAATACGCGAGAAGGAAGAAGGCCGCCGGATTCGGTCCGTCAAATATTCCCTGGAAGCGGCGGACGTTGGCTCCGTCGATGCCATGGTAGATCGGCACCGATCCTCCGAATTTCCAATTGGAAAGGTTGGGCGAAAATCCGAAATGGAGGAGGATTTCTTCATGGAAAACGAATCGGACGAACGTACCGATGACGATTGCCGCAGTGGCCGATATGAGGAAAATCCGGACGTATTCGGATATTTTCGCCGGGAGGTACGCGTGCGCGTGTTTGAAGATGAGAAACGCGAAGAGGAATTCGAAATCGTAACGCCCTCCGTACGCGTAATGTCCGATACTTCCGCCGTTTACGAACGTGGACGCGAGCATCCAAACGACGTACGCTCCGACCAAGTCGTCGGTCACGTCGAATTTCGGCCACTTCCGGTCGGCGAAATACGCGTAGGCCGTAGCGCAACCGATAGCGAGGAGGAGGATTTCTTTCAAATAGTTCACGCCCGGAACGCCGAGCTTATGCGAGAAAAATACCGAAAGGAAAACGCTGAACGGCAAAAACGCGAGAAAGGTTTTTACGAGAAGGTCGAGAATTTTTCGCATGTGGACGGGGATTCGAAAAGCTTGCGCATAGTACTAAAAACGTTAGAATCCGCAACGCGATTCCAATCGGTTCGATTCGTTTGGAAACCGCGATTTTTTATTCGAACACGTCCGAAAGGATACCGTATGAACGAAAGTCTTGAAAAACTGAAAAACGCCCTGAAAAAACCGCACGTAAATTCCGCCTGCATCTGATGCGGCGCTTGTTCCGCCATTGCCGGAGACGTATTCGAACTCGACGATGCCGGCCTCTCTTGCGTCAACTCCCTGGCGAGCTATCCGAAATCCGACGTCGACGACGCCATTTCGGCATGTCCCGTCTCCGCGATCAGCTGGCAGGAGACCGATGAGAAGGGCGCATACCTGAACGGCGTAACCGAACACGAGGACGTCGCGTAGCGAGAATGCGAATATGAAAGCGCTCCTTTCCGGGAGCGCTTTCACGTAGTGACGGGGTCGTTCGGAAAAACGCCCACTTACCATCCGATGCGGAAATTTCCGAACGATCTCCCTTTCCGGCTGACGGACGGGGATTCGTACCGGGAATGCCGCGATACGTTGAGCAGTATGCCGATCGCGATCATCAGGGATATGAGCGAGGAACCCCCGTAGCTGACGAACGGCAACGTGACGCCCGTAAGAGGAACGACGTTGAGGTTTACGCCGATATTGACGAACGCCTGGACAAGTATCCAAGAAACGATGCCTACGGCGACGTATTTGGCGAAAGGGTCGTCCACCCTGCGGGCGATGCGGAATCACCGGTAGGCGATGTAGCAATAGCAACCTACGAGCAGTATGGCTCCGACGAAACCGAGCTCTTCGGTAATCACGGAGAAGATGAAGTCCCCCTGGACCTCCGGAAGATATCCGAATTTCTGGACGGACTTTCCGAATCCCAAGCCGAAGAATCCTCCGCTCCCTATGGCGATGAGCCCTTGTTCGGTTTGAAAATTGATCGTCCGGTTCGATATGGCCGACTGGTTGTCCGAAAGGAAGTTGTCGATGCGTTCCGTAATGTACGTCAGCGTGTTCCGTTGACCGTCGGAAACCTTCCCGAGCCCGTAGACGGAACTCGCGAAGAGCGAACCGATAAGGAACGTGACGAGGATGTGTTTGGCATTGCCTCATCCCACGAAGAACATGATGATGGCAATCGGAGCGATAAGCAGAATGGATCCGAAGTCCGGCTGGAGGGCCAAGAGGAACATAATGGATCACAATAGCGCCATATACGGCAGATATCCCCCTTCGAGCGTGGAAATCTCCGACCTTCTCCGCTTCAGAAAATACGCGAAATACAGTATCGCCCCCAGTTTGACGAATTCGACCGGTTGGAGGGAAAAAGGAAGGAACGGTATGTTGATCCACCCCTTCGCCCCATTGTATACGACCCCGACGAAAAGGACGACGACGAGGGATATGAGGCTTCCGAAGAAGATGTGCTTCGCGTATTTTTCAAACACCGCGTACGGGGTCTTCACGACGAATCCGAAAAGCAGAAGTCCGATGAATACGTGGGAAATATTTCTCACCAGGTAGAAATGATTGTTCGGCTCCGCGAGTTTTCCCGCTGCGGCCATGAGCGAGGTAACCTTGAAAGAAGGATATACGCTCACGGAACTGATCATGATCATTCCGAAGACCACCATCGCGAAAACGACGAAGAAGATGCCGTAATCTATGCTTTTCGATTTCATATTACAACAGGACGGTTACCGACGGAACGAACGTAATAATCGCCGCTTCGGCTACGAGCGTAGCGAGAATCAGGATGATCGGAGCGAAATCCAATCCGGAGAAGGAAACCGGCAAATGGCGACGGACGGAATCGTAGCAAGGATCGAGTAACGCCCGAACGAAAGGTATCTTCACGCGGAATCCGAAAAGGACGCTCCAAGAAAGGATGACGTCCAAAAAAACGATCCAGCGGAAAATAACGCTGAAAATAAGAAGCGCGAGGGCGGAGTGTTCT
>JAUPLX010000154.1 GCA_030836665.1 Patescibacteria group bacterium | reverse complement strand
CGCCTCACGCTCCGCGACAAGTACCAACTCGCGAACAAAGACGAACTCTGTTTCACGTGGGTGACCGACTTCCCGATGTACGAACAGAAGGACGACGGTTCCTACGACTTTGAACACAATCCGTTCTCAATGCCCCACGGCGGCGTGAAGGCGTTCGAGGGTGGCAAAAACCCGCTCGACGTGTACGGCATGCAGTACGACCTCGCCTGCAACGGCTACGAAGTCCTCTCGGGCTCTATCCGCAACCATGATATTAAGGCATTGGTAAAGGGATTCGAAATCGTCGGCAAGGGCGAAGCCGAAGTGAAGGCCAAGTTCGGCGCGATGTACGAAGCCTTCCAATACGGTGTCCCGCCGCACGGAGGATTCGCCTTCGGGTTCGACCGTCTCATGATGATTCTCTGCGAAGAGCCGAACATCCGCGAAGTCTACGCTTTCCCTAAATCGGGCAAGGCCGAAGACACGATGATGAGCGCGCCGTCGCACGTCGACGAGGCTCAGCTCCGCGAACTCCATATCAAGGTTCGGGAGAGCCATAAGTCGTAACGATAAAAAACCGCGCCCGTGAAAGGTGCGGTTTTTTATATTGGATGACTGAGAATTACGCCACCCCCGTTTCCTCCGAATTCCCGGCGGACGCCCAGACTTCCTGCCGTTTATTGCCGTGCATGCCATCCTCGCGAACGCGGCTGGTGGGATTTCCCGTAATGTAGAACGTCGGGTCGAAGTAGATTTTCTGAATTTTTCCGTTCTTGTCTTCGAAGGCGAGCATGACGTACGAATGGCGTTTTTCGTAGTTGCAGACGTACACGGCTTCGCTATTGGGAAAAAGCCCCGGCGCGATTTTTTCGTAGATGCGCTTTACGAGCATCGCGAAATCCCGGCAAACGCCGACTTTGACATCGTCGAGCATCGTGGCGACTTCGCGTGAGGCGCCCTCGTTCACCCGGAGGATCCCCCCTTTTTCCGATTGGTACAGTTGTCCGCCGTTCCGGGCGACGACTTTCTCCATCAGCGCGCGGAATTCGGGTTTGACCACCTGTTCCTTTAGCCAGGAAACGTCGTTTCCATGAATGGAGAGTTCGCGGAGCATCGCGTCCTCGCGCGGTCCGTAGCGGCCGTTGTTCATAACGTTCATGACGAAAGTCTGAAGGTTCCCGTCCGCCTGTTTGCTGATGGCGAATTTCGCGTTCGGGTTCGAAAGCGCCGTGCGGATCATGTCCGCGTACCGTTCTTCGCCGGGCTTGTCGAAAACGACCGTGAGCACGTCGTAGCTCATTTTGGACCGCACGTATCCGGAAATGAGGTACATGAGGTCCTCGGGGGATTTGAGCCCTTCGGGAACCGCCCGAAGGATTTCTTTTACGACGGCGTCCGAGTTCTTGTCGAACTTGAGTTGGGGAAAAGAGCCCTTCGAGATAATCGCCACCCTTTCCGTGGGCTTTGAAAAGTTCGGCGACCGTATCGGGATTCACGTCCCGGTTCCGAAAGAATTCCCGAACTTTGGCTTCGTCGAAAACGGGCTTCCCGTCGGGCATCTTGGGGAGGTTCGCGAGGCGCTCTTTCTTTTCCGCCTGCAATGCGTCGTGGAAATTCTTTTTCGGTTCGGATTCGGACATGGGTGGATTTTTCGAATTCTACCATGAGTTTTCCATCCCCGCAAAAAGTGCCGTAACGCCTCGCGAACCTCCGCCAAATACCGATGGTACGTTGCCGAACGGCGCCTTGCGAACGCCGGACAAAACAGTCGAGCTACCATGATTGTCCCCTTGTTGGAATTTCGTGGGTGAGCCGAGGGGGATTGTGCGCTCACCGCATGAATTGTCAAGATGATTCCGGTAGCGCTTGACAACGTCGTCATCGCGCTTACGCTCATAATTATCCGATAACCAATTTTCCCATGGTTCCGAAAGCCCCTAGCAAAGACGAAGACATTCTCGACGGTTCGGACGCTTCCGACGATGCGGCCGAAGACGCCGAACGTCCCACCGGTGAAGATTTCGGTACCGCAAAAACCGAAAGCCGCAAAACCGTATAGCCGTGCCCGCTCCAAATTTATCGAAACTCGCTCCCTATGCCGCCGCCGGGGTGATTTCAGTCACGTTGGCCGTTACGGGCGTTTTCGCGATTTTCGATAACGCCCTCTACGATATTTTTTCGAAACTTTCGACGACCCCGGATCCTTACGGGAAGATCGTTCTCGTAACCGTCGATGCCAAGACCGTCGAGCGCTACGGAAACGAGTCTTTTTGGACGCGGACCCGGTATCGCGAATTGCTCGACGAGCTCGAATCCGCCGGTGCCAAGGCCGTATATTTCGACTATTTTTTCTCCGAAAAGACCAAACCCGAAAACGTAGACTGGGACGTTCTTCGCGAATCCGCGGGCATGTCGGAAGAATCTCTCGATGAAGCGTATCTCCGGTATGATAAAACGACGAAATCCAAAGATTTCACTTCGGAAATCGACTACGATTTCGCCCGTGCCATAAAAACGTACGG
>JAUPLX010000153.1 GCA_030836665.1 Patescibacteria group bacterium | reverse complement strand
GCCCCTTCAGTTCGATATCCAATTTGTGCGCCGAAGTCACTTCGGGCATTTTGGTTTCGGTTTTCGGCAGATGGGCCGTAGCCAAATATCTCCGTATTTCTTCGAGTTCGCCCCCGTCTAAGAACATCCCCCCGCAAGACGGGCAGAGGTCGATATGGATGCCCGATTCGTGGGAATATTCGAATTCCTTCATCATCGTCTCATCGCAACGCGGACAAGGCCGAGCATCCCAGGATGCCCGTTGTTGGCTTCCCGTTTTGCAAAATTTCGTTTCTTCCGCGCGGTGCTCTCCCGATATTCCGGCCAGGGCTTCGTCCTCGGTTTCCCTTACGTCGAAAAAAACGCCGTGGCAGGTGGGGCAAAGTTCGTGAACGCAGGTTTTTCCCATGACCGTCTCCATTTTCGTCGGGCGGCACTTCGGACACACCGTAATCATATTCTTTTTACCGTAATGGATTGACTTCTTGGAAGGATACCATTTCCGCCGTCCGCTGTCGATGGGAAATGAACGCCCCCTTCCGAAAGAAAGAGTGGGATTATGCCATGGTCTGGTCTTCGGCCCCGAGTTGGTCCTCGACGCTCATATCGAACGCGTCGAGAAGGCGGTTGCGGAGTCCGACTTGGAGAAAATCCGGAATCCAATCGTTTTTTACCGCTTCGGCGTATTCTTCCTTATCCCGATCCGCCAAATCGGTTATGCGCTTCCGCATTTCGACTTCGGCATGGGCGATGGCTTCCGGAATTTTTTCCCTCATCGCCACCGATTCTTTCGAACGCTCGTATGAGGTATTGGCGAATCTCTTCCAACTCGTCGCGATTGAGAAATATGCCGTGGCACTTCGGACAAAGGTCGACGTGGATTCCCGAATCGTACGAGTATTCCCGTTCGCCCATCGGAATGCCATCACACTTCGGACATATCCGGGTTTCGGTTTCCTTACGGTCGGGCGTATCGTCGCCACGGTAGATTTTCTCGGGAATTTCCGACGATTCCGGTTCCAAAACGGCTTCCCCGACCATTTCTTCGAAGTCGAAAAACGCCCCTTCGCAATTCGGACACCGTTCGTATTCGTAGATCGTTCACCGTATGGTCGCCATCTCCGTTGAGCGGCACTGCGGGCATGTGAAAGCCATATTCGAAAGGGGAATGAATCCGTCGCGTCCATTTGTCCGAGTGTATCACGAGCCGGAAATTTTGTCGAATCTCGGCCACGGGGAATCCCGGGGAATCGGTTGGATTTGCTCGCGAGAGGCTTCGGAGTACTATCTTGCGCTTCGCAACCCCACGGACCATGTTCCTCTCCCTCGCGCATACCGCTTACCAGGCTTCGAAGAAAGAATTCTTCGCGACGCTCTTTTCCTTTTCGGTCGCCTTTTTCGTGTTTCTCACCGTCGATTCCCTTTCGAACGCCGTGGTTTCGCAAGTCGAGCGCGAAGCGAGGCCGGCCCTCGGGGCCGACGTCGTCGTTTCGTCCAATTACCCGTTTTTCGCGGAGCGGGAGAATGCCGTTTTCGAACTTTGTAAAAAATATTCGGCCACCTGTTCGAGAAAGATTTCTTTTTCTTCCGCCTTGATCGATTCGAGCGGAAAAACCGGACTCGTACAAGTGCTATGAGTCGAACCGGGATATCCGTACTACGGGAATTTCGAGGCGGTATCGGTTTCCGGTTCTTCGCGCGTCCGCACTTCGACGGAAACGGATTTTCCGTCTTCTTCGGGATTCCTTGCCGAATCTTCCGTCGTTTCGAAGTTCTCTTCCGGCGGAGCGTTGGCATTTTTCGGAAAGGACATCCGCGTCGAAGGCGAGGTGAAAACGTCTCCGGATTCCGGTTTTTCGTTCGGCGAAGATACCGGAACCATCATCATCCCGTATGCCGCCGCCATTGCCATTCCGGAAATAAAAAGCCTTTCCCGCTCTGATTTTTCCATTATCGCCAAATCGAGAACCGATGAGGAAGCCGACGCTCTCGCTCAGGATCTGAAAGCGGATATTGCCGGCTCCGGTATCAGGGTTCGGAGTTTTCGCGGAGGGGCGGGCGGTGCCGTGAGAATCGTCGACGACGTCTCCGCGTACGTTTCCGAGGCCCTTTCCGTCGTATTTTTCCTCGCCGCGACCGCCGCGTTCTTCTTTTCCAGGGCCGTATGGATCGCGAATCGGCGGTATTTTTCGGTATTGCGCATTCTCGGAGCGTCGCGCGTTTCGGTATCCATGGCTTTCTCGGCGTTTTTTCTGACCGCCGCGTTCTGTGCGGCAATCGTGGCGATTGCCCTTTCTTTCTCGGTATTCGAACTCGTTCCTTTCCCAAAAGATTTCGGCACTCCCCGTATCGGTTGGACGGGGATATCGAGACTCCTTCTCACCCTTCCGTTCGTTCTCGTTCCCGCTATCGTTCCGGGGATAGTCTCGATATTTTCCACGGCACCGCTTTCCGGTCTCGGGGAACCCCGCCTCGCCTTGCCGAAACGCGCGGACGCGGCGTATGCCGCCTCGTTCGTTTTCCTCGGCACCGCGGTTTTCCTCGTTCTCGTATCGGGAATCTCCGTATGGGAAGCCATAAGGAAATCCGCTACCGTCGTAGTATCGATCTCGGCGGTTCTCCTGCTCGCGTACTTCGCGATTCGATTGGTGGCCCGAGCCTTTTTTTCCGTGTCTTCCGATAACTTCGCCCTCTTCGATTCGACGCGCCTCGCGCTTTCTCCCGGAAGTCCGGCGTTCCCGGTCGTTTCCGCGTTCGTCGTTCCGGCGATGCTCTTCGCGTCCTTTTCCTCTTTGGCATTCCATTTTTCGAGCGAACTCGAACGGCTCTCCACCTCCGGAGTCGACGTATTCGCCATCAATCTCCTCCCGAAAGGCATGGAATCCGTCCGGGCCGCTTTTCCCCATTCGGAAGCGTTTTCCATCGTTCGGGCCCGTATTTCCAAAATCAACGGACGAACGCTTTCCGAGCACTTGGAGGGGGAGCCCTCCCGGGAGTTCTCGCGGGAATTCAACATCACTTCGTCGAGCCTTGACGAAGACGTCATAGCCGGGGCGGACCGTCCGATTCGTACTGGGGAAGTTTCGCTCGATGCGGAATTCGCGCAAAATCTCGGAATCGGGGTGGGGGATAGGATATCTTTCGCCGTCATGGGCCGCGAATTCGAGCTTCAGGCCGTAAACGTTCGCGAAAGCCTTCGGGAAGGCATCCGCCCGTTCTTTTATTTTCAAACGGCTCCCGGCGAATTCGCCAACGTTCCGGTTTCGTACTTCGTTTCCGCTTCCACGCCCGACGTCGAAACCTTTAAGACCGAGGTCGTGAAGGTTTCGGGGCCGTACGTTTCGTTCGTCGACGTCCGCCAGGCCGTAGCCATCGTCCGCTCGTCCGCGGAACGGATATTGCCGGCGGTTTGGGCGTTTCTCGTCGCTATCGCGGCTCTCTCGGTGACGGTCGCGACCGCCGCGCTGTCGTCCCTTCGGAATTTCCGGGCATCGCGCGAAAGGGCCTATAAAGCCATCGGCGCGAGCAGGGAATTCCTCCGTCGCCAAGCGGTGCATACGCTCGTCTTCTATGCGGTATCGGCTTTCGCGGCCGCGGGCATCCTCGCGTTCCCGGCAGTTTGGGGAGGCATCGCTTCGGTATCGTTCTTGAAATTTTCGCTTCCCGCGGCATTGAAAGCCATGGGAGTGCTGTTCGGCTTCCTTCTTTTCGCTTCCGGTGCGGTGGCCGCGTACGAAAGGAAATCGTAACGTTTTTGATATCCCGTCGTATCCGGTTTGCGTTATTCCACGCTGAACTCCACCGATTTCCCGGCGATTTTTTCCCGTCCGCTCCAGAGGGTTATGCGAATTTCGTGGCGTCCGGAAGAAAGTTTCGGAATGACGATGCCTTCTTTCGGGAGCGTTTTTCCGTCGAGCGTCCATTCGGAACGGTCGAAAGGGATTCCGGTAACGAATTTCGGAACGACCGTCTGCGTCGCCGCCGGAATGGATTCGTCGACCCGGTACCGGCTTCCTTGGAGCGGAGTGACGATTTCCAAATATCCTCATTCATCCGCCTTGAGGGACGCTTCTTCCGGCGCTCATCCCGGGGGTTCCAGCGCTTCCACGATGCGGGAAAATATTTCGCCCGCGCCAGTAGCTCCGGAAACGCCTTTCATATTCGATCCGTCCTTGTTTCCGCTCCAAACGGCGAGAAGGTACCGGTTGGTATATCCGACGGCGTAATTATCCCGGAAATTGCGGGACGTTCCGGTTTTTACGAAGACGAAATGTTTTGGAAAATCCAATGCCGTGAGCGCACCGAATTCCCGGAGTTTGAATGCCCGGTTCGTAAGGATGCTTTCGAT
>JAUPLX010000017.1 GCA_030836665.1 Patescibacteria group bacterium | reverse complement strand
TCGCGGTTGAGCGCGTTCGCGAAAGCGGATTCGAAATCGGTAGCAGGGAAATTGAAAGCGTTCGGATTCATGGGATTTCGAATGGCTAATGGAGGACGTGGGCGACGGTGGACTTCGTGGTTTCGACGGTTTTCGCGACCGTACGGGTTTTGGCGAATTCGAGGAGTTCGAGCGTTTCTTTGGAAGAAGGCGTCTTACCTTTCGCGACGAGTTCCATATACGACGGCAAGAATCCGGCCATGACTTTCGGCGGGATGGCGAATATCTGACGCGGGATGGTCTTTTTCCCATGGCGCATGAACGAATTGAATTCGTAACAGACGGTTTCGGTGCGCGTTTCCTTCTTATCGAGATACTCCCGGTTCTCGGAAATCGCGAGATCGAACCCGACGTAATCCTTCTTTCCTTCGGGAGTCTTTACCTCGACGATGAAATCGACTCCGGAAAACACGTCGTCCGAATCGCTCGTGACGTAGACCTGAGCTTCGACCCCTTCGGAGCGGAGCATTTCTTCGACGAGGCCCCGGGCGACGATTTCGACGAGGTTTTTCAGATGGTAGTACGGATCGCTTCGGAACTGCTGGAAGAGGGCGGAACGTTCGGGAGCGATCTTCCAGCTGGGAGCCTGGTACGAGCGCGAACGTACCTCGTTCCAGTACCATTGCCGAACGTTTTCGGATGCGGAATCGGACCGGTTTTTCCCTTTAATCGCGTCCTGCCACGATTCGATCTCCCGGAGCAGGCGCTCTTTGGAGAGGTGGCGTTCATTTTTGACGAGCGCGTCGCGGAGGGTTGCCGCGCCGCGATTATCTTGGACCGATGCGGAAACGGCCGTTTGGAATCCCATGTTTTTATAACGATCGGTATTAGGGACAGTCTACGATATGTGGCGCTTATTTGTCAAAAGTACCACTTTTGCGATATGATGTTGCCGTAACCGAAAAATATGGCGGAATCGGCTTGAAAAGCTCCGGAGATTCCCGTTCAAGAACGGGAAGTCGGAATCGGCGAATCCGGACGCAATGACATTCACGAAAAACGCGAAACGTTCGAAACCCGGCACGGGCGTTTCGTTTCGGCGATTTCCGCGACCCTCGCCGTCGACCGCGACCTTCTCGTATCGCTTATCGGCAGGGAATCCCGTTTCGATCCGAAGGCCCGCCACGAAGGCGGGTCGACCGGGCTGACGCAACTAACGGGCAGCGTTTTCGAAGACCTCGTCTGCGGTGGAAACGGTCGTGGGAGGATGTTTTCCCCGTATCTGGCGAAAATTGCGGCGCATCTGGACGCGAATTCGCCGAAACCCCTCCGGGAACTTTGTCTGATGGCGTCGGCGGGAGAAATCCGCGATGTGCGAAAATGGAACGCCAACGTAAATGCCCTCTCGAAACTCCGAAAAGATCCGAACGTCAGCCTCGCCATCGGAGGAATCTTCTTCACGGCGCTCCGCGACCGTATCGACGAAACGACGAAAGAACCCAAACCGTCGGAGAAACAACGGCTCTCCCAACTTCTCGGACGGCTCGAACACCCGAAGAACGTCGCGAAAATCTACCGCGGAATCCGAGATCTCGGCCACGTAGGTGCGGATTCTTCACCCGAAATGATCGTCGAATCTATTAAAAAACTTCGGAGCGGAATCGAGCCCGCGAACGCCCCGGGGGAAATTCCGGAACGGCTCGTGCACTTTCTCGCGCTCCGGAAATACAATCGGAACATGGTTCCGGAATCCGGAGGGCTCCGTCACCAGGACATCTACGCGGCTATCGTGCTTCTCTCCGGAGAACGGGAAAAGAACCGCGAAGCATCGAAGGATCGCCAAACGAAAGCGAAGGCGGAGTAAAGAAAAACGCCCCTTGTCGGGGCGTCGAATCAGAAAATCCGGAACTTGGTCACGAATTCGATATCGTCCTTAAACGGCGAGTACATGAGCGGGTGCGAAGCGATGAGCCATAGCGCCGCCTGCCGTTTGGGATATTTCGTCCGCCCCTTAAGGTAGAGCTCGTAGAAAAGCCAACCGGTAAGGAAATATCCGAAAATCCCGGGAACGTATTCGAGAGCGTTCTCGCTGAGCATCCCCACCATGAACTGGTTTCGGATGCCGATATCGAGAATCGCCCAGAACGTAATGAGAATCATATGGAGAATAGTGGATTTCAAGGCCCCCTTCATTCTCCATCCCTCTTTCTTCCATTCTTGTTTCATTCCTTCTTTCGCCCCTTCGAGAAGGGGATTTTTATTTTCTTCCGACATCGCGTCCTCCCTTGAAAGATTCGCGGGGATACTGTAATCGGATTTTTGAAATCGTAAACGGCGTTACGAATTTTCCGTCGTTCCGAAAATTCCCGTTCCATACGGTGCTTGTTTTTTACGGTTTATTGAGTATAGAATAGTAAATACGATGCGCGCGAGGATATTCCTAATCCTTCGAAAAATGCCGCTCAGGGAAGAAATCCGTTCAGAGAAGAACCGTCGCCGAACCTTGGCCGCGGGGGTCTTCATCACGATTGCCGCAATCGGATCGTACGCGGCATTCTTCCGTCCGACCGAAGAAACCGCCGAATTCAAAACCGCCGAGGTTACCCTCGCAAACGTGACCGAAACGGTCTCCGCCAACGGAAAAGCCGCATATCGCGGATACTACGACCTCGCCTTTCCGAGAGGGGGAAGAATCGCTTTCGTCGCGGACGAAGGAAAGACCGTGGGGCGAGGCGATACGGTAGCGGCTCTCGACGGAACGTTCGAAAAAATCGCGGTGGAAAAAGCGAGAATCGCAGTGGAAGCAGCGGGGGCGGACGTACGGTCGAAAAAAGAGAGTTCCGCGTCCGAGGAAGAAATCCGCCTCTACGAAACTCGGCTACGAAGCGCCGAGTCCGATTTAGAGAGCGCCAAGCGAGCACGGGAGCGGGCAATATCGGAGGCTCAAAAATCCTTCGAAACCGCACGGACCGAGCTTCGGAAATCCGAAGAATCCGTCCGAACTGCCGAAATCGAACTCGAACGGACGATTATGGAAAACGCGCGCGGCATTTCCGAATGGGAAAATCGGTGAGCCCTCGCCATGGCGCCCTCCGCGGATTTTTTCCATAAGCAGCTCCACGATATCGACGTCCTCTTGGGGGTGACAGAAAAAAACCGGGGCGGAAACGACGCGTTCGAATCGTATCTCGGAGCGAAAGATTCGTCCTCGTTCACCCGGGCCGGAGCCTCGTTTCTCATGGCCGAAAGGGAGCTTTCGAAATTTTCGTCGGAATGTTCGGCGCTCGGGGGATCCGGTAGTCTCGTTCGAGTAAAATCCTGCCTTTCGATTTCCCGTTCAGTGTCGGACAAAGTCGCGAATTCCCTCTCGGATACCCTTTCCGTCCTCCGGAATTCGGTAGATTCGAGCGCGTTTCCGCAGGCTTCGATCGATGCCGGAATCCGATCGTTCTCGGAAATGCTCGCGGCATGCCGGGCGAAAGATTCGGATCTCGCGGCGCTCGAACGGTCGGTTTCCCACGAAGAATCGGCGGCGCTCGAGGCGGAGACGGCGGCCAAGCAATCGGTCATCCTCGCGCAAAGCGACCTCTCGGTAATGCGAAAACGTCTCGAATCCGCGGAACTTCGGATTTCTTCGACGAAAGCGGCGGAATCCGATAACGTGCGGTCTGCCGAAAACCGCCTCGCCGATGCCGGGGCCGTTCTCAAATGGAAGCGGCGACCGATATCGGATACGGAACTCGCCCCCTATCTCCGCCTCGAAGAATCCGCAAGGACTTCGCTCAAAGAGGCGGAAGAACGCCTTTCGGAAACCGTCCTGAAAAGTCCCGTCGACGGAACGGTCGTACGGACGTTCTGACTTCCCGGCGAAGAGACGGTGGCCGGAAAGACGGCCGTTACGGTCGCGGATACGGGAATCCCCTACGTGGAATCGGAGATGGAAGAGACCGATATCGGGAAAATTCGGCGGGAGCAGGAAGCGCGGGTCGTTTTCGATTCCCTTCCGGAGAAAACGTTCACCGGCGCGGTCACTTTCGTCAGCCCGACCTCCTCCACCGACGCGAACGGAGTCGTCACCTACCGCGTACGGGTGACTTTCGGTTTCTCCCCTTTCCCCGTACCGGAAGGCTCGGTCGCTTCCGTCGATTACGTCGTAAAGGAAGCGAAAAACGTTCTCGTCGTCCCCCAATCGGCAATCCGCCGTTCCGAAAATGGAAATCCCACGGTTTTCTCCATCGGGCGAAACGCCGAGATTTCTATAAAAACGGGGGTGTCCGATGGAAAAATGACGGAGGTTCTCGAGGGACTCCGCCAAGGCGAACGAATCCGTTACTAGCCGCCCATGTACGCCGACATCGTCTTTTCCGCCATCCGATCGCTCGCCTCGAACCGGCTTCGGAGTTTCCTTTCGATTCTCGGCATCGTCATCGGAACGTTCGCCATCGTTTTCGTCCACGCCATCGGGAACGGGGTCGAAACCTTCATCCGGGACCAGCTCGGCTTCTTGAGCGCGACCTCCATTTTCGTAGAACCCTCGAACTCATCGTTCGCCCGTTCCCGACTGAAGGAAGAAGATCTGGAGAAAGTGCTGGAGAAATCGGCGTTCCTTTCCGGAGGTACGGTTTTTTCGGTAGGGAAAGCGAATATGGGCGTCCCCGGAGAAAGCGAAGCCTACATGCTGATCGGAACCGACGAGAATTTCCTCGAAACGATGAAGTTCGACATCGCTACGGGCCGGTTCATTACGAAGGCGGAAACGAAAACGGCGGAAAAGGCGGTCGTCATCGGACAGGGATTGTCGAAGAAATTCTTCGACCGGAAAGACGCCGTCGGAGAATCGCTCACCATCGGAAAAGCGCGGTTCCGGGTCGTCGGCATCCTCGCGGACGCCCCTTCGCTTTCGGGCATGTCGTTCAACGATATGGCTTACGTCCCCTTCACTTCGTCGAAACGGTTCGTCATCGGGGAAGGAAGCAGTACCATCGCGCTCGCGTTTCTGGCAAGGGATACCGGATCGGTTACCGCCGCGTCCGAAGAAATCCGGACGATTCTCCGGAAGATCCACGGCCTCCGAGAAAACGAGGTGGACGATTTCAACGTCTTCGAGCAAAAGGCCATGGTCAGCGCCATCGATCTCGTAACGAAAGCCCTTTCGTTCCTCCTTACCGGGGTTGCGGCGCTCATTCTCGCCGTTTCGGGAATCGGCATCATGAACGTCATGTACGCATCGGTCGCCGAACGCACGAAAGACATCGGGATACTTCGCGCCATCTGAGCGAGAAAAAGGGACGTGACGCTGCAATTCCTCTCGGAAAGCGTGGTCCTCTCGACCTTTGGGGCGATGCTCGGAATCGTGCTCGCGGAATCCTCCATCGTGCTCATCAACCGGCTATGATCGGATTTCCTGCTCGTCCGAGGCAATTTCTGAGACGTCCTCGCGCTGTCGTTCACGCTCGCGATCGCCGTATTTTTCGGAATATATCCCGCCGTCCGGGCATCGAACCTCGACCCGGTAGACGCTCTTCGCTAAGCCCACCCATGGAAAAATCCATCATCACTCTCAAGAACCTGAAAAAGTCGTATTTCCTCTCCACGGGCGAAGAGATACGGGTTCTGAACGGCATCGACCTTACGGTACGAAAAGGCGAATTCGTGGCGCTCATGGGGGAAAGCGGTTCCGGAAAATCAACGCTTCTGAACGTTATCGGCTGCCTCCATGCCGCGACCTCGGGAACCTACCTTTTGGAAGGGGAAGACATTTCGAACCTTCGGGACGACGAAGCGCTTTCCCATATCCGGAACCGGAAAATGGGTTTCGTGTTCCAGCAATTCCATCTCCTCCCCCACCTTACGGCATTGGAGAACGTCGCTCTGCCGGCGACCTATGCCGGCGTCTCGCGAAAAGCGCGGTTCGAAAAGGCGGAAAGGATTCTTTCGAAGATCGGACTTTCCGAAAAAATCCGAAGCCTTCCGGGAGAACTCTCCGGCGGACAGCAACAACGCGTGGCTCTCGCCCGAGCGCTCATGAACGATCCGGAAATACTGCTCGCGGATGAACCGACGGGAAATCTTGACTCCGTGACGACGAAGTCGATACTGAAACTCCTACGGGACGTGCGGGACGAAGGCAAAACCATCATCATGGTAACGCACGCCAACGACGTAGCCGCCATTGCCGACCGAATCGTGCGGCTGAAAGACGGAAACGTGGAGAAACCCTAAAAACGAACCTATGGAAAACGCGAACCTCCCGATCCTCTGAGAAGGGGGATGCCATGTCGTCTACGATATGAAAGACGGAAACGTCCTCAAATGCCCGAAAGGGATTTGGCGGTTCGTGTGCGATTTCGAAGCGGTTTCCGAGGATATCCGACTCGCGAAGAAACATTTTTGAGAATATTTTTGGCCGACGAGGGCGATTCGAAACGAAAAACGCACGGGGGAATACGCCATCGTGCAACCCATTCTCCCTTCCCATGCGGCACTGACGCTGGAAATGTTGGAACGATCTCCGGAACTTCGAGAACAGTTCACGGATTTTCTCGAAAGAAACGAGGCGCTCTATGCCGAAACCGGACGCGCGTTCGATTTCTTCGGCCTCGAAGGAATGGTCTCCGCGCTCGTAGCCGAAGAAAATCCGGAGCGGGAGGAGGGCATCGTCCACTCGATACGCAAGGTTTTCGGACGTCTCGTGGCGAGAGTATTCCTCCGGAAGGACGAAGTCGAGGAACGGGTCTCCATCACGAACCTCCTCGTCATGGATCGGGATGGAAAGAAAACGCTTCGGATTGCCGATCCCACGCTCACGAACGAACGGAGTACGAAAATGGAGGACATCATTTTCGCCTACTGCTGCAATTTCCTGAACAAACGCTACATGGCGGTGAGATTCCGAAGGGAAATCCTCCGAAAATCGGATACTCCGGTTTCCCTGAAAAACGGAAAATAACGGCTTCGATGCCGAAATGCCGGGAATCGGACGAGCTTCGATTGACTTTCTTATAGTTTTTCGTATTCAATACTCGAACGCATTCTTATTTTCCATAGAGAAACATGCTCGCGACCAAAGAAACGGAAATCGCCCGAGTCTTCGATATTCCCGAGGGCTGGGGGGAGAACGTCGAAGAATTCCGTACGCGGGTCATCCAGATAATCGAGCGCGCGAGCCCCATAACGAAGTCCGCGAGATTCGATATTGAGAATCCCGACGGGTCCGTCACGCCGTTTTACCCCGTTTTTTGTGCCACGACGCCGGAATGGGGAGTCATTACGGACGAAGAAATCCGAGGCATCGTACGGAAAAAACTCGAAAAATACGCGCGTTCGGCGTACGCCGTAGCGACCGTACGGGCCGCGGACCATATCTACGGCGAAGAATACCTTGCCTGGGGGCTTCAGGAGGGGATTTTTTCTCCCGATGAAATCTCGAAGATCCGATTCGACCACGGAGATACGCCCGAATCCTACGTGCGCGACTACGGACAAGGAGATCTTTTATCGAAATTCGTAGAGCGTTTGAAGCATCCCTACAGCGAACTTCCCCTCCTCACGAGTCAGGTTTCCGCGGCGGTGGACGATTGCTGTTGTTGTGATTGCTGCCACTAATCTCGGGATTGACTTTTCCCCATACGCCGTATGCTTGACAACGTATATTTATAGTATCCGGATAAATGAAAAGACAGTCGAAAATCCTCGACCACATCTCCGGAGACAGCCATCACGAAGGGATTATCCGGGTGGAATATTCGCCGTACGCGAAAAACCAGACGCGGCTCATCGTGCAAAACGGCGTAAACGACCAAGCGGTGAAGAGGAAATTCGAAGAAGGGATCAGTATCGACGGAATCGAATCCCTCGACTTGGACGATGCCATCTGGGCGGAGCGGACGGCGTACGGATACGCGGTCTTCGTACATATCAGCGACGTGACCGAAGCGGTACCGGCATATTCCCCGCTCGATATCGAAGCGCTCAAACGAACGACGAGCATATACCGTCGCGAGGAGGTCGTCAACATGTTTCCTCCCGCCCTTTCGCAAAACCTCCTGTCGCTCAACGAAGACGGCGAAAAACTCACGCTCAGCATCCGTATCGATCTCGACCACGAAGGGCAAATCATCGGTTCCGAGGCGTACGAATCGATCTTCAAGAATCAAAAGAGGCACGACTACGAAAGCTTCATGACGGATTACCTCAGCCCCGATAGCGAACACCACGAGACGTTCCGGCTCATGTACGAAATCGCGAGCCGGAGAAGGTTCGTACGAAAAAGGGAATGAGCGAACATGGATTACGACGAAGCGGACCGCCAACTTTCCGTAGGCGACAAGGAAGAAAAAATCCATTCCTCCAAGAAGGCGATTCCTACGTCGATCATCGAGGAATTCATGATTCTCGCGAACATCGCTTCGGCGATGATCGCGGCGAAACACGGGTACAACTCCGTATTCCGGTTGCACAACAGTCTGGACGAACGGGCCTATTACCATAACGCCCAAGGAGCGCACTACGGGCTCGCTTTGGAACATTACACCCATTTCACCTCCCCCATCAGGCGCTACGCGGACATGGTGGTGCATCGGGTGATAAAGATCATGCACCTGCGATGAGAAGCGGCGCCGTACACCCAAGAGGAAATCGGCGACGTGGCGCGGTATGTCAATTT
>JAUPLX010000152.1 GCA_030836665.1 Patescibacteria group bacterium | reverse complement strand
TCGTCAATTTCCTATTTTCCATGCCGTCCAAACCGAAATTTTCCACGCGCCTTAGGGTTTTCGCCATCGGAGCGGCGGCCGTGATTTCATGTTCGATATCGTACGTGGCGGTTTTTTCCGACGAATCCGTCGGCGTATTCGCGACGGTCGGTTCCGCGCTCCAATCCCCGATCGTTACGGCAGTCGAACCGAATCTTCCGACAATTTCCGTAACCCAAAATACGTATCAGACGGTATCGCTCACCGTAGTCGATTCCGACAATACGGGAAGCGGAATCGTCTATACGATCTCCACGTCTACCGGTGTCGTAGAACCGCAGAACGGCACAGCCCCGGTAACGAACGGCACGGCACGTGTCGATTTCAGATATTTCGCACCCAATTACCGGGCTAAGCTCGTCCCGGTTACGGTAACCTTAAACGATCTCTCCGGATCTCCGGTTACGGTCAAGGTGGTGAACATGTACGTTTCCTCTCCTTCGTAGCAAACTAGTTCGGAAATATGGAATACCGACTCCCCCGAAAACGTACTATTGCCATCGTCCTCGGTCTGACGGCAATCGTTTTCGTTTCGGGTTCGATGGTCGTTTCCCATTTTCGAAAATCGCCTATCGGAACCGTGTCGCTAAGCGAGCCAGTTCCGGAACTCGACCGCTACGTCCGCAATACCAGCTGGGAGACCGGATACCTCTCCGGAGTTCCTTACCGCAAGGGCGACGTACTCGAATTCCTCTATTTCGCGGATTCGAAATTCCCCTACGCGTACGAATTCGATTGGGACGCGTTCCGGGTGAAATTCGATATCGAATCGGTATCCGACGAATCCGGGGAGATATCCCCCGAATCCTTAGAAGGAACCACGTTTCGCAAATCTTCCCGTTTGACGATCCGCGCCAAAGCGAAAACGAACGGCACGACGGTATCCGATGTCGCGCTCCGTTCGGAATTGCGTAAGGTTTCCGACGAGGTCCTCCCCGAAGAATCGTCTACCGGGACTCTTGCCAATACCGGTTCCGTCACCGCTTCCGGAGCGGTCGACGCGTCAGCCTTCCGGCTTCTGGAATCGAGTTTCTCCGCCGATACGAACAACGCGCTCCGCATACTTTGAGCCCCGAACGGTTCTATCGCGAGCGTCGTCATCGGGGACAAGACCTTCCGGGGTGGCGACGTTTCAGAAGGATATGCCTTCGTTGTCGAACGTGCGAGTTTCGTTACCGGAGAATACTTCGTCGCCGTCCACCTGAAAGACGGAAGACTCGTTCCCCTTGCTGAAAAAGCGTCGTTCGAATCCGACGGACAACTGGTTGGAGTTTCGGCCATCGTGCCGTCTTCAGTCTCGAACGCGAGAGATTCCTACGTCACTCTCCAAGGACGCGGGTTTTCGAAAATCGTTTCGGTCCAATTGTCTAACAGTCTCGTTATTAAGAACGCCTCTTTTCGGGCAGTGGACGATACCGTGGCCATCGTGCGGATTCCCGCGAATATTCCCGAGTGATCGTACGCGATGAACATCATGGACGTCTCCGGCATATCCTCCCCCAAGCGGGCCGTATTGCGGATAACGAAATAATCTTCCCGAATATGAAAATCTCCAGATTCTTTCAGATCGCCCTTCCCGCCCTGTCGGCGGTCGCCGTTCTTTCCGTCTCGACCGCTTTCGCGTCGTACGCGATAAAGAACCTCGAACTCAACGATTCCGGGGGTAGCAGCCACGTTCGCGAGTTGACGGTTTCCGCGAGCGGCGCGGATGTCTACGTCCGTGCGTTCGTCGCACCGCTCGCCGCGAGTATGAATCCCCACCGCATCACGGTAGCGGGACTTCCTTCCGGACTCGTGCCGGTTTCGACTTCGACGTCCGAATCCGATTGTTCTTCGATAACCAACCTGTCGCAGTACGCCGGAGGGTTCTCGTATGATTTTCCCGGGGATTGCGACGGCGTGGTTACCGCGCGCTACCGAACTTCCGGAGTCGCGGTCTGAAACCATCTTTTCAATGCTACGGTAACCGATTCGACCGACGGCGTTTTCGGGAACGGGAACGACGTTTCGACTTCCACGAACAACGCTACGCTCACCGTCAGCTCGAAAGCCGTTCTCATTCGCGCCCGAACCCTCGATGCCGACGGTGACGGGTTCCTCGACGGTTACGACTTCTTTTTCAATCTCGTTCCGGCTTCCGCCTTTCCCGTATCGAACGTCCGCGTAACGGCGGATTCGCGTTCCGGAACGGGGTTTTCGTACTCCCCTTCCGGAACCCCCGTTTTTTCGACCGGAACGCTCGTCTTCTCGGACGCGACGTTTTTCGGATACGAAACGCCGCGTATCGAAATCGACGGAAACGCCGATTATGCCACGGGTTCGTATTTCGTCGGAATCGTCGAAGACGCTGCCGCGCCGGCGATTACGGCATCCCAAAGCACGGGAACGACCTATACCGGAGCCATTGCCGTAACGCTTTCTTCCTCGGAATCCGGCAGTATCCGCTATTCTACCGGCACTACCGCCACTTCGTCTTCGACGGCGTATTCCACCGGAATTTCCCTGAATTCGAATTCCGTACTTTCGGTATATGCCGCCGATCTTGCCGGAAACTCCCGAGTGCGCGATTTTTCGTATTCGTTCGCCTGTTCGGCTTCCGCCCCGACGAACGGAACCATTTCAGCCTATCCCGGATGTACGGTGAGCTGTAACGCCGGATATACGCTTAGCGCAGGCGCGTGCGTGGTGACTTCGGGCGGTTCTTCCGGGTGAAGTTCCGGAGGCTCGTCGGGTGGTTCGAGCGGCTGATCTTCCGGCGGTTCGTCGGGAGGAAGTTCCGGAGGTTCTTCCGTTACCGAATCGGATATCTCGACCCTCACGCGCACCAACGGCGACCTTACCTATTTCGCGAGCCTTTCCGGAGCCGTCGCGTATCTCGATTCGCGCGTTTCCGACCAAACCCTCCGAAAGGCGTACGCCGCGGCTTCGAAGAAATACGCCATGCCGGATTACGCGTACTACAAAACGTTCGACGCGGATCTCCGTCGCGATTACAACCGTGTACTCAATGCCTTCGCGCTCTACTATTTCAATGCCGCGAAATCCAAATCGGCCCCTCTCTCGGCAAATGATCTGGCGGACGTGAAATGGGCGGACGGAATCTTGAAGTCCGCTCCGGCATGGATTCTCGTTCCCGAAACGCGCTACGTTTCCAAGGCCTCGTACGGAACGCTGAAACTCCCGCTTTTCCGTTCGCTTTTCACGCCCCTCGTAGCGCCGCTTTCGAAATTCGAAAAGAGGTACGTTGGAAAATTCGACAAGCTTTTTTCGACCGCCACGATCAATGAAGCGACCTACCGGCTGGCGATTGACGGATGGAACCGGTTCGTCCTCCATTTGACGGTATACCGTAAGTTCGGTCCTTCCGACGCTTCGAAAAACCGGGCAATCGACGCGATCAAAGTATTTGATCCGATCTATAAGAAACGTGTCCGTTACGTTCCGGCAAGCACTGCGGTAACCCCGTCCGCGGTAGTTCCGACAGCGTCGTCCGCGACGATTCCCG
>JAUPLX010000151.1 GCA_030836665.1 Patescibacteria group bacterium | reverse complement strand
CGTAAGGACCATCCAACACTTGAAGACCTATGAGAATTCTCGTCGTCGACGACCATCCGAAGCTCCGTTCGAACGAGCGGTCTTTCCTCCGCCTTGCCGGAATGGAATCCGACGAAGCCGTTACCGGAAAAGACGCTCTCGCCCTCGTGCGCGCACACCCGTATTCCGCCATCGTGCTCGACCTTAACATGCCGATTATGGACGGAAGGTCCTTTCTTAAGGAAATACGCGCCTCCTGAGACCAGACGCCGGTATTGGCGCTGACTTCGGATTCGCTTCTCGTCGACAAAGTCGAAACGCTCGATGCCGGGGCGGACGACTACCTGACGAAACCTTTCGAATCCGAAGAGCTCGTCGCCCGAGTTCGGGCGATAGCCCGCCGTCGGGAAAAAACGATCGAACGGACGATGGAAATCGCCGGATACCGAGTCGACTTCGAACGTATGAAAATAACGAAAGGCGGCGAAACTTTCGACCTTCCGGCCAAAGAATGGGGAATCTTCGAATTCCTCGCGAAAAACCGCTCCGTCCCAAAAAACAAATCCGAAATACTGGAGGCCGTCTGGGGGGAAACCGAAGAGTCCCTCGCCTTCGATTCCGTCACGCTCGAAGCGCACGTGTCGTCGCTTCGGAGAAAACTTTGAAAAGACCTCATCCGTACGATCCGCAACGTCGGATACGTCATGGACTAATTTCCCGATATGCAAATATTTTCCGCATTCCGAAGGCCCGAATACCGTCTCGCCGCCAAGATATCGCTCTCCGTCATGGTGGCGCTCCTTTCCGTGGCTGCCGTAGCCGTCGGGCTTTGAGCCAACGTCGACCGTGCCCGGGTCGAAGAATACTTCGCGCGGAGGGTCGCGATGCTGTCTTCCGGAAGGGGAGGGGAGTTTGCCCGAACCATCGCGCAAGATCCGCGTTCGTCCATCGAAATCCGCCTTCAGGAGCGGAGGTTCCTTCCCCAAAGCCTTCGGAACGTCGCGGTACTTTTTCGGGACGGTTCGGTTTCCGTAGTGGGGCCGCTTGAGAGCGCCCAGCTTCCGGAGGATTTTTTCCGCTCGCTCCCTATGGGGGGAGTCTCCCGTAGGGTCGTCGGAAACGAAGAATATATCCTATATGCGGCCCCGATAGGGCAAAACCGCACGATCGTCCTCTACGAATCGCAGGATTTCCTCGCGGGTCCGCAATTCGCCGTCTTCGTGTCCCTATTTTTCGGCATTCTCGCTTTTTCGGTCATACTGTTCTTCATATCCCTCTCGTTCGCGAGGAAAGTCATCCGCCCCATCGAAGAACTTGCCGACCGTGAACGCGCGTATGCCCGGCATATCGCCCACGAGCTCAAAACGCCCCTCGCCGTCGCGAAGAGCGACCTCCAGCTCGCTCTCGTGGAAAAGGAAACCGCCCAAGATCGGATTCTTTCGGCAGTTGCGGAAATAGGATCGATGCGCGATACGGTCGACGACCTCCTTCTGTTCTCGGCTTCCGGTTCCCTCGCGCGCACCGTGCCGACGGATATTCGGAAGCTGCTCTCGGAACTCGTCGCCAAATCCGAATTCGGATCGCGCTTCGACGTATCGCACGATCCCGACGCGCCCGAAACCGTCGAATCCGATTCGAAAATCCTCTCCACGCTCTTTCGTAACCTCATCTCCAACGCCATCGTGCACGCGCCGGCGGACGCCCGGATTTCGGTACGGTTTTCGAAAGGCGGATTCGCGTTTTCGAACCCCGCTCCGGATGCCGACCCCAAGGTCATCCGCCATGCTTTCGAGGCGTTCGTCGGAACTCCGGGAAAAGGCTCCGGAATTGGCCTTTCCCTCGTAAAGCGGATTGCCGAAGCCCACGGATGGAAGACCTCGGCGGAATTGAAAAACGGGAGAGTGGCTATCGGAATAACGTTCTAATACGTAAAAACCCGGGGGATGCTCCGGGTTTTTTAAAGCGACGCCTTTCTTTATCCTAAGGCCGCAAGCAGGCGGGCCGTTTTTTCGCGGATCTTCTCTCCGGTGAGATACGCGTGCGTTTCCCCTACTGCGGAATGCCGCCCGTCCCCGGTTTTGTTTTTCAAGAAATGGCAATCGGATCCGAAAGTCAGCACGAGTCCAAAACGTTTTTTTACGCGCAGTACGGTCTCGGTCCATTCGGGGGTCGCGTGCGGATTGAGCTCGATACCGTTGATTCCCGTCTCGACGAGATTTTCCGCGATGCCGTTTTCGAAGGCTTCGGTTCCTTCCTTCGCGAAGGTGAAGTTCGGGTGGGCGACGGAAAGCACTCCGTGCGAACCGCCGACGACGATGCGGGCGATTTTCACCGCTTCCGGTTCGTACTCCGGAAAGTTCTTCGGAACGCCCACGGGGAACGGGGATTCGCGTTTGAGGAAGAGTCCGATGAAGTCGTGGGGTTTCGTTACCGCGACTCCGGCAATGGATTTCGCAATTTTCGCGGTGGTAGGCCGGGATACGAGGTATTCCGCGAGGTGGAAATTCGTCAGGTTCGCGAGATCGAATCCGCCGTTTTCGAAGTGGGCGAGAAAACGGGCGTGGTCGATATCGAATCCGACTCGGGCGAGATCTTCGCACTGGAGACGCATTTTCGTTACCCTGCCGATACGGGTTTCCGTGAGTACGGGATCGATTTGGGGAACGAAGAGGTGCGCGTAGGCGGTAAGGTGGAGATGTTTGACCTTGCCGTCTCCTACGGGCGCTCGGGCCGACACTTCGACGCCTTCGAGCGTTCGGATTCCGGCTTTCGTCGCGAGGGCGGGGAATTCCCGGTTTACCACGTCGTGTTCGGTGGCGACGGCGAAGGCGACGCCGTTACGCACGCATTCTTCGACCGCTTCGGCGCTGGTGGCGCCGCCGTCGGAGAGGGTGGTATGGAAATGGAGGTCGGCTTTTTCGGTTCGGCCGGGTATCGGAAGGTTTTCGGAGCGCATGATGGAGACGGTGAATGGATGGGGAATCGTCGTCCGGACGTGCCCATCATGCCGACATTTCGATATTTGTCATAAAATTCTCACTGAATTGGAATTCCGATTTCGAATCGAATACCGATTTGCTTTTCCGTAAAGGATTGCTAACCTACTTTAAAAGTGAAATTATTCATTTCATATTCGGATAATGGATCAATCGGCGCTCCTGAAAAAGGCCGGACTTTCCGAAAGGGAGTCGGCCACGTATCTCGCCCTTCTCGCGAAATTTCCCGCTACCGTCGCCGAAATCGCCAAAACCGGCAATCTCCACCGCCCCGACGTATACCGCGCGATTCCGAGCCTTATGGAATCCGGTCTGATTACCGCGTTGCCAAAAGGGAAACGGACGTTTTACGTTCCGGAGAGCCCCCGCCGTTTGGAAAGGCTTTTCGAGGCGTCGCGAACGAGCTTTTCCGCTATGGTCGAACGGCTCGAATCCGATTTTTCCCGTTCGTCGGACCGTCCGACGCTCCGGCATTACGAGGGTCGCAAAGGAATACAGGAAGTATTGCTCGATATCGTCGAGCGCGTTCCGAAAGATGGGGAATTCCTTCGATTTTCTTCCCGTAAGCAGGTTCCGGGAATGGCCCCGCCGCCCTTGCCGCCACGGTATCTCGAACTCCGCGAAGGGAAAAACATCGGACGTCTCGTCATTACCAACGAAGAGTCCCTCGCTTCCAAGGAACAACGCCCCAATCGCGAACTTGCGGCGATTCCGGATACGTTCGGATCGTTTGACGACGACGTGACGAAGATCATCTACGCCGATCGGGTCGCGGTCATCGATTATGCCTCTCAGACCGCCTTCACGATCGAATCCGCTCCTTTCGCGAGGCTCGAAGAAAAGATTTTCCGCCTCATGTTCCGCTATCTCCGCCGCGACGGACAGGACGAACGCTCCGTCCGGGAGCGGAGGAACCGAACGAAGTAATCGTCGGCAACGTCTTCTTTCCCATTCGCGACCCGCATCCCCTTCAAAACGCCCGAAAATGACAACGCCCGAAAAAACCGATATCCGGAATACCTGCCTTTGGTGCGAGGGGAACGCCCTCTTGGAATCGTATCACGACGCCGAATGGGGCGTGGAAGAACGCGATTCGCTCCGGTTGTTCGAGTGCCTCTGTCTCGAAGGCATGCAGGCCGGACTCTCCTGGTTGACGGTATTGAAAAAACGCGAGAACTACCGCCGGATATTTTACGGCTTCGATCCCTGGAGAATGGCCGCGATGACCGATTCTGAAATCGACGACGCCCTTCTCGATCCGGGAATCATCCGCCTCCGACTGAAGGTCGAAGCCCTTCGGAAAAACGCCCGCGCCTATCTGTCGTATCGGGCCGGGGGAGGGGATTTTTCCGAACTCGTCTGGTCTTTCGTACGTGACGGGCCCATCGTGAATTGTCCGAAGGGTTTTACGGATACGCCGACGAGGACTCCGGAAAGCGACGCGCTTTCGAAAGCGCTCTCGAAACTCGGTTTCACATTCGTCGGTTCGACGATTTGCTACGCGTTCATGCAGGCCGTAGGAATGGCCGTCGACCACGACTCCGGATGCCGGTTTACCCGACTTCGCCGTCGAAAGTCTGGGGAAGCCTCCTTCCGGTAATGCCCGCGACGTCGCCGTAGAATTTCAGCTTTTCGGCAACGTCGCGAACCGACGCGGGAACCGTCATGCGTCCCACTGCGCGGACGCATTTTTCGTATGCGGCTTCCGTAGTGATCTTCGAAAGTCAGAGTTTGCCCAGCAACATCGGTTCGGCGATCCATTCGTCCCGGACATCGGCCATTTCACGGCATGCGATGAGAAAAGAATCCCATCCGGCCGATTTCGCGAGG
>JAUPLX010000150.1 GCA_030836665.1 Patescibacteria group bacterium | reverse complement strand
GTTCTTTTGGGCGGTGGAGATGCGCCGTACGACTTCTTCGGAAAGTCCGGGCGAGGAAACGTGCGAGTATGCGGTTTCGTCCTGAGCGTCGAAGAGTTCGCGGGAGAGTTCGGCAAAAGGGGTCGGAACTTTTCCGTCGACGGAAGACATGGAAAAATCCTCCGGCTGTTTTGGGGGAATGCCGTCAGATTTTTCCATGTCTTCCGTCTTACGAAGCATCTTAGCCATGCTGCCCTGATGAATTTACGGAGAAGTAGGATTAAACCCCCCTTCCCCGATTTGGCGAACGATTTCAGCACCGCCGGTTTGGACGATGGTTCATTTTTCCATAACGAAAACGCGATCGGGCGGAAGAATTTCCGTTAGGGCGAAATTATGGGTGACTACCAAAAAGGTGCGTTCCGGCGAGCGGAGCGACGCGAGCATGTCGGCCACCATCCGGAACGCGTCGACGTCGAGCCCGGAATCCACCTCGTCCAAAATAACGAGCTTCGGATGGAGGAGTTTCATTTGGAGGAGTTCTATGCGGCGCTTTTCCCCTCCGGAGAACCCGACGTTGAGTTCGCGGTCGAGAAACGCCTCCGGAATCCCGAGTACGGACGACTCTTTCAGCAAAAGCCGCCTCGCTAAAAAGGGCGAAAGGGGTTTGGCGGAAGGATTTTCGCGGACGATCTTCGCGTTGACGATGGAACGGAGATATTCGGAAAGCTTCACTCCGCGAATTTCGGGAACGTTCTGGAGAGAAAGGAATATCCCCTTCGCGGCGCGTTCTTCCGGCGCGAGGGTGATGATGGATTCGCCGTCCAAAAAGATTTCTCCGCCAGTGACCGAATATTTCGGATGTCCGGCGATCGTGAAGGCGAGCGACGATTTTCCGGAACCGTTTTTCCCAAGCAGGTAACAGACCGAACCGGACGGTAATTCGGCATTCACTCCGCTGAGTATGTTCTTCCCTTCCGCACATACGGAAAGATTTTTTATTTCGAGCACGCTCCTCTTTTTAAAATGTGACTAATTTAGTCACATTTTATACGGGAACGTGGGGGAATCAATAGAAAAACGCCAAACGCTCGACAAAGGGAATCGGAGAGCGTCCGTCCTGCTGGCCGTCCGGAGAGATGCGAGGAGGCGGGTCGCGCGCTACCGTGCCGGCACGGTACAGCGGAACCCTATATCGATACTCCGATTTGCCGAAGGCGAGTACGTAGTCCAATCCGACGCGAAGATGCCGGCGTGCGCCGCATCGCCCCAAGACCCGCCGAAAATGGCGGAATACGTGGCGGTCGTCGGAATCATGGCGGAGGTCGAGCAAATCTGCCCGACGCCCCGCGCGGAATTCCACGTTGGAGTGGTAGTCTCGAGACTGACGCCGTCGTACGAGAACGTACCGGAAGTATGTTCGGCCCAAGCGGAACACGAACCGGCATGGAGGTCGTAATACCATTCCCATACGTTTCCGGCGAAGTCGTGGATGACGGAACCGCTGGAAAGGGCCCACGTGCGGCGGCCGTAGAAGTTGCTGGCGGCGGGGTTGGCCACGGCGTCGGAAGCGAGTCCCTGGAGCGTAGAGTTCGGGGTTCCGGACGCGTGCCCGCGGCTCATGTTGCCGGATCCGGGGGCGTTGCCCGACCAGTTGACGTTCTGCGCGGCGACGTCGTCGGCGATCTTCTTCCAGAGTGCCACGGAAAGAAGGTGTCCGTTCGGAAGCGCCATTCCGACCTGGTCGGCGAGCTGCGTGGAGCA
Source organism: Patescibacteria group bacterium (assembly GCA_030836665.1). Lineage (GTDB taxonomy): Bacteria > Patescibacteriota > Gracilibacteria > BD1-5 > UBA2023 > JANJWP01. The sequence goes on along the minus strand of JAUPLX010000150.1, from coordinate 917 downwards.
GGCGGTCTCCGCTTCGTTGCGGGTGACGTAGGTGATCGGGTACGAGCCGGATTTACTCACGACCTTGGGGTCGGGTTTGCTCGCGGAATCGTATTTCCATCCGAGGTAGGCGTCCTGCGTCCATCCTGCTGTATCGTACGGCGACATCTCGTATTTCGCGACGCACCAGCCGCCTGGGGCGGAAGTTCCGCCGACGGTTACGGAAGACGATCCGGGAATCATGACGAAACCCGAGGGGCATGACGGCGCCGTCATACAATCGGTTCCCGAATGGCCGCCCGTGCAGGCGAACCCGCAGGAAGCGGCGTCCTTCGTCCACGCCTGGTTGACGGAAGACGGCGAGTAAGTAAGCGTGCAGGAAATCCCGTCGCAGGATGGGAGCGCCGAAGCGCACGAATTTTCCGAAGCGGAATTTCCGTCCGGAGCGAGCGGCGCAACGTCCAAATCCTCGCCGTCCGCTATGGCGGTGATCCCCGCGTCGGTTCCCGTGGCGTTCGGATTTTTCAGGAGTCCCGAGACCGCGCCGGAGGCGGACTCCTCGGGAGTCGGGGGCGGGAAGTTCCCGGCGACCGAAACGGCCCCGGTGTCCGGGGAGATTCCGGCTACCTGGAAGTAGCCCGTATTGCGGGGCGCGCCGTTGGCGGCGACGGACTTCGAGTCGAAGGCGGCGGCCATCTGGGAAGCGGGGTCGAAGGCGGCTTCGGAAGCGCCGAACGGGGAGAGCGCCAAGGCGATGGCCTTCCCCGGGAGGCCCGAGGCGGAAACGCGGAACTTCTCCGGGTCGAGTTTGAGCTTTACGTAGTCCGGCTTCCCGGCGGTGTAGTTGGAATCGGCGGGAGGCTGGCCGATATCGCCCCCGGTGAGGGCGACGGGGTCCCCGTCGACGTAGGCGAAGGCGCCGGAGAGGGCGTACGCGG
>JAUPLX010000149.1 GCA_030836665.1 Patescibacteria group bacterium | reverse complement strand
AAGGGCTTTCCGAAGATGCCGACGTCGTCCTTTCGGACGTATCGAATTTCGACGCGAAGACCGCCGTTCCGAAGAGGAAGTAGCGGAGGGAAATTGGTCCGAACGGGCCTTGCTCCTAGCGTCCTAAAGTCGCTGCGGCACCGTTCGGACCAATTTCCCTGGCCATCGCCCGCAAAAGTCGCTGCGGCTCCGCCCGGCCACTCCGATTCCATATTTTCCCGCAGGAAACCGAATTCGATACATCCATTCAATACCCCAGCCCCCACGATATGAAATCTCCCTCCGCCATTCCCGAGCGCATCGCGAAAATCCGCGAAGAACTCGAATCCGGGTTCCTCGGATTCTGGGTGAAGAAATACCGAATTTCCTACATTCTCGTCGCCGCGGTGTTCTTTCTCGGAACGGTATCCCTCGTGACCATTCCGAAAGAATCGAGCCCGTCGATCAAGTTCGGCATGATCGCCGTCACCACGGTCTATCCCGGAACGAACCCGGTCGACATGGACTCCCTCGTGACCGACAAACTCTATAAGGAGGTGAAGGATATCGACGGAATCAAGAAGATCACGTCGACTTCTTCGCTCGGGATGTCGATGCTCAACATCGAACTCGAACCGAGCGCCCGAACGGCCGACGTCATGGCCGAAGTCCGTAACAATATCGGCCGCGCCCAGCTTCCGTCGGATGCCAAAGACCCGACCGTAATGGAAATAAAGACCGATACCAACCGCATGTTCACCGTCACGCTCTACAGCGAAGACGAAAAAAAGGTCGACGTGCAGAAACTTCGCGAACTCGCGCAGGAACTCAAGGATAGGATCGAGAAAGTTTCCGGAATCGAAAGCGTCGACTTCGACGGAACCAACGCCTACGAACTCCGTATCGCGATTCCGGAAGAGACGCTCCGTTCCCTCGGATTGTCCGTCGACGACGTCGCTACCGCCATCCGCAGCGTCCATCGCGACGCGCCGATCGGGAATTTCGAAGTAGGGAACAAGAAGTACGACTTCCGCATCGAGGGGAAATATTCCGAGGGCCGGGAATTTCTCGATACGCCGATTCCGCTCCCGTCCGGAAAATCCGTCCGTCTCGCCGACATCGCGGAACTCGAACGTTCCTATAAGGACAAATCCGTCCGCGAAATCGGTTTTTACCAAGACCAGGGTCCCCATGGAGCGGTCGAACTCGTCGTGAATAAAAACGACGGAACGAGTATCTTCAGCGTTGCCGCCGACGCGAAAGGCGTCATCGAAGAAATCCTGAAACGTCCGGAATATTCCACCGTGTCGTTCCAGTACTCCATGGATCTCGCCGACAACATCATCGACGACTATAAGGAACTCCTTTGGGAGGCTTTCGTGACGTTCGCGCTCGTATTCGTGGTCATGTACCTGTTCGTCGGATTCCGCGATTCGCTCTTCGCTACGCTGACGTTGCCGCTCGCGTTCCTCTCGACCTTCGCCCTTCTGAATTACGGCGGGTATACGCTCAACTTCCTGACGAACTTCTCGTTCATCCTCTCGTTCGGTATCGCGGTGGACACCATTATCGTCATCGTCCAGGCGGCGAGCGCGAAACAGCGCGTCGGGTACGATCCGAAATCCGCCATCCTCCTCGCGCTCAAAGAATACGCGATTCCGATTCTTTCCGGGGTCATGACGACCATCATGGCGTTCCTTCCGATGATGACGCTCCCGGGAGTCATGGGAAAATTCCTCGCGTTCATTCCCTTGACTATTTTCGGCGTTTTAGCCACTGGTCTCGCGCTCGCGCTCACCGTTAACAGTGCTCTCTACCTCGCTTTCGTCGGCAGGAAAAACACCTACGTCAACGACGCGAACGCCCTCGAATACGCTACCGAAGAAGAGCGCGAACTCCTCGCGTTCGAGCGTTTGGGAAAGAAGGAAATCGCGGAAGGCGCGGCTCCGCTCCGTATCCGGATGATCCATATCGGTACCGAATGGTACAAGAAGACGCTTCGCGGATTCTTGGAATCGACCACCGTCCGCCGAACCGCCATCGCCCTTCCGATCGCGTTCTTCCTCGTCGGTTCGGTCATCCTCGCTCCGAAAGTCGGGTTCATCCTGTTTCCGTCGGCGGACAACGCCCTCATCACCTACAGCGTCGAAGGCGCCGTAGGGGAGAAGGTCGAATCTTTCCATGCGCGCATCGCGGAAATTTATCCCATCCTCGCGAAATATCCGGAAATCAAATTCTTCAAAGTCTCGGCCGAAGGAAACGTCGCTACCGTCACCGTTCAGCTCCACAAACTTGCCGAACGCAAAGAGCGGGGGCTTCGGAACGTATTCGTGGTCGAAGAGCTCCTGACGAAGGAACTCGACCCTCTCCGCTCCGCCGGACTCAAGGTCGAATCGACGGTTTTGAAGGGAGGTCCTCCTTCCGGGAAGGCCGTCGGATTGAAATTGAACGCCGATTCTTCGGACAAACTGGACGCGCTCGTAAGCACGTCGGAAATCTTCGAAAAGCGGCTTCGCTCGTTCGCGGGTATGAAGAACGTTTCGACCACTTCGGGAACCACGCCCGGGCAGTTCGTGTTCGTTTTGAAAAAGGACCGTCTCGCCGAATTCGGGATTCCCGCCGCGAAAATCTATTCCGAAATCCTCACGACCATCAACGGTTCGAACGTCGGTTCGATCGAGAACGACGGCGAAGACATCGACGTGGTCGTGAAGGTTGCCGAATATTCCGACGCGGTCGATCCGCAGTCGATTACCGGACATAATTTCGCGTTCGGAGGCAAGACCTACCGTATCGGGGACTTCGTGGACTCGACCGTGAAGAACGCCGTCGCTTCGGTAAAACGCGAAGACGGGAAAATTACCGTTACCGTCGAAGGCGACGTCGAAAAGGACGTCCTCCCCGCGGGCATTCAGTCGAAATTCGAGGAATATGCCGATTCCTATGCGTTTCCCACGGGCATTTCGTACTCCAAGGGCGGGGAAAATGAGGCGAACAAGGACCTGATCGTAGCGGTATTGACTTCGTTCGTCATCGCGCTCGCCTTCATTTTCGGCATCCTCGTCCTCCAATTCAACAGCTTCGCCCAACCGTTCATCATCATTTTCTCGGTCGTCATGGCCCTGCCGTTCATCATGCTCGGGCTTCTTTGGACCGGAAATCCGTTTTCCATGCCGTTCGGTATCGGATTCATTTCGTTCACGGGCATCGCGGTTAACCACGGAATCATTCTCATCGATGCCATCAACCAGAATTTGAAGAAGGGGATGAAAGACTTTACCGCCCTCGTCGAAGCCGGTTCGAGCCGCTTGGAGCCGATGACTCTCACCACTCTTACCACCACCCTCGGAATTTTGCCAATCGCGCTCCGTGACGAGTTTTGGTCGGGCCTCGGATTCACGATCATTTTCGGTCTCGTCGCCGCGTCCGTGCTGACGCTCTTCGTCGTAAAGGGCATCTACTACGAGGTATTCATGGCCGAACATCCCCTCGGGCATAAGTTGGCCCGCATCGCGGCTTTCCCGTTCCGGTTACCGGGGATGGCGCTGCGTACGGCTCTCGGCACGTTCGCTCACAAACCCGTTTCCCGCAAGCGCCGGGGCGAGTAATGCGGGAGCGTTTTTAGAGAGTCCCCGGGTGCGGAGTTCCTTGCTCGTTCCGGTCCTCGGATGGGGAATGGACGGGCGGGGCCGCGGCGACTTCAACTCTGTTAGGAGCTAGGCCCGAACGCCCATTCCCCATCCTATGGAGTCGCTCACGCGGAACTCCGCACCCGGGACATCACCCCGCTCTACTACTTTACTCGCAACCGGCATTCCTTTGGGCCACCACGTTTCCCCACATACCACCGACCGGGCCTTCAAGGTCATCCTCTTGACCGCGTTTCTCGACATCCTCGGCCTCGGATTGATCATTCCGATACTTCCGTCCGTCATTCGCGATTTCGCCGCGCGCGCCGCGTTGGGGTTCGATTCGTCGGATGCCGCGTTCTTTCATTTCCTCAGCCGCTTCTCGGACGATTCCGCCGCCCTCGCCAACGGAGCCGCGTTTTCGCTTTTTTCGCTGGGAATGCTCGTCGGAGGCGTCGCGTTCGGATCTTTATCCGACCGTATCGGACGCAAACGGACCCTCCTTTTTACGGCCGCCCTCGCCATGACGGGATACCTCTTTTTCGGATTCTCCGAGAGCGTCGTGCCGTTCCTTTTCGGGCGTTTCCTTTCCGGCCTCGCCGGTGGAGCGTTCCCCGTGACGCAGGCGTACGTCGGCGATCTCTTCGATCCGAAGGAGCGTACCGTGAAAATGGGTTTGGTCGGCGCCGCTTTCGGTGCCGGATTCACCATCGGCCCCGCGCTCGGCGGTATCGTCTCGGGATTCGGACTCCATGTCGTGGGCTTCGTTTCGGCGGCGGCGATGTTCGCCAACCTCCTCCTTATTTATTTCGTTCTTCCGGAGCCTTCGCACCACGCATGGCACGTAAAGAAGTCGGAAAACGAACCTTCCGCGCCCTTTCCGTGGGCCGACCTCTTCCCGGTATACGCGGTGGTCTTCATCGTCGCGCTCGGGTTTTCCGGCATGCAGTCGACGTTCGGATTCATTCTCCCCGACCGCTTCGGCGTCGATGCGAAAGCCGTAGGATACGCGCTCGCGGTCGTCGGGCTTACGAGCATCGCCTATCAGGGGTTTTTCATCCGCTTCGTCCGCGGCGTCTTTTTGGAAAAGGGAATGCTGCTTTTCTGACTTTCGGTCATGTCGGTTTCGTTCGCGCTCTTTTCCGTCAATCCGTTCGTCGTCGCCGCGTTCATGATCCCGATATTGTTTTCGGTAGGGTTCGGCAGCGTCAACGTCTCTACCGCCGCGCTGATTTCGCGTATCGCCCCGGGGCATTCCGGTCGGGCTCTCGGAACCAGCGGATCCGCCATGAGCCTTGCCAACGTCTTCGGTCCGCTCATTGCGAATTCCCTCTATGCGGTTTCTTCGGTATACTCTTTCTCGATCGGATTTTGGACGTATGCCGCCTCGGCGTGTTTTTTCGCCATCGCGCTCCCGATCGCGTATTTCGGCATTTCTTCGCATCATCCGGTATTCGCCCGTAAGTAACCATCCATGCGCATCCCCGCAATATTCCCCGTCATCGCGGCGCTTCTGCTTACCTCCTGTTTCGGAGGAAGTGGAAAAACGGATATGCGATCCGAAATGAATGCGACGCCTCCGGCTCCGCCGACCCGCGTGAGAACGATTCTCGCCATGGGGGATTCATTGACCGCAGGCTACCAGTTACCCCCGGAATCGTCCTATCCTTCCCAACTCGAAGGGCTTTTGACGGCAAGCGGGTACGACTACCGCGTTTCCAGTGCGGGGGTCTCGGGCGACACTTCCGCCGCGCTTCTCGCCCGTACCGATTGGCTTCTCGCCGATCCGCTCCCGGATCTCGCGATCGTTTCCATCGGTTCGAATGATGGGCTTCAGGGGAAACCGATAGGACAAATGGACGGTAACATTCGCGAGATTCTCGCGAAACTCCGTTCCAAGGGGGTAAAAACCGCGCTTATCGGTGTCAAGATTCCCCGGAACCTCGGACCGGAATACGTTTCGGATTTCGAACGGACCTTTCCGAAAATCGCCGAAGAGAACGATATCCCATTTCTGCCGTTTCTGCTCGAATGAGTCGTTCGAAACCCACGGCTCAATTTATCCGACGGCATTCATCCGAACGCCGACGGATATGCCATCGTCGCTAAGAACGTGTTCGATTTCCTCGTACGAGAAGATCTCGTTACGAAAGAATAACTCCGTATCACCGCATCTCCGTATGATTCGTATCCTCTCCGTTTCCAAATCCTTCGTTTCCGGCAATGAGACCGTCCAGGTTTTGAAGGATGCCTCGTTCTTTTTGCCGGACTCCGCGTTTTATGCGGTTACGGGGCCTTCCGGATCCGGAAAATCCACGCTCCTGAATTTGGCGGCGGGGCTTATCGTGCCGGAATCCGGGAGCGTGTTTTTTGACCAGACCGACATCGCGGCATACGACGAAGACGCCCGAACCCGGTTCCGCGGCAAACACGTCGCGTTCGTTTTCCAACAATTCCATCTCGTACCGAACCTGACCGTCGAAGAAAACGTCGAACTCCCGCTCCGTCTCAACGGTCTCTCCCGCCGTTTCGAAACCGAGGCCATTCTCGGTCGGGTCGGACTTCTCGGAAAAGAAAAACGCTATCCCTTCGAACTTTCCGGCGGCGAACAGCAACGCGTGGCGATCGCCCGGGCGTTCGTCGGCAACGTGCCGTATCTTTTCATGGACGAACCCACGGGAAACCTCGATAAGAAAAACGCCGATTCGGTCATGGACCTGATCGGCGAATTGCGCGGCGAAACCGAGATATCGATCCTTGCCATCACCCACGACGACTCGGTCGCGGCCCGTGCGGATAAGCGCTTTCGGGTAGGGGAGGGGAAGGTGGAAGAAGTCTAATCCGCGTTATCGTCCTTCCCCGATTCCTCCGTTTCCGGAAACGCGAGGTGGTGTTTTTTCGTAAGGTTCAATAACCGGAGGTGTTCCGGTCAAGTCAACGGACGGTGTTCGAGTTCGATGATTTTCCGTATTACTGATCGTGCGAGCGCTTTGGCCGTTTCGGAGGAAGGATCGGTAAGGAGGATTTCCTTTCCCTTCTCGATTTCCTCGTCGATGGCACGGATAGCTTCGTCGATTTCGATATCGAGAAGGATCGCTTCTACCGCCAATTCGTATTTACAAGCGGCAATTGCGGCCTCGGTACGATTCTGCGGAACGATATTCCCAATCGGTTCCATGGAATGGACCGATTTCGTATCCGGCGGAGTCTTGGGGGTAGTGGGCGACATGGGTCGTTAATTGGATTAACTCGTTTCTTCGACGCCCGCGCTCGAGTTGAGGCCTCCGTCTTCTTTCAGGAGTCCTTTTCCCCGGAACGCCGAGGCGAGATTGACGATTTCGGATTTGAGAATCGGAGGATTGGTCGTTTCGTCGAAGACGTTCCCCGTTTCCATCCCGAGGGCGTCCGTGACGAAGGCTCGGAACTCGGCGGCGAGCTCGTTTTTGCCCTTCAGGAACTTTTCCAAATTCGCGGGTTTTCCGTTTTCGCATCCGGCGGCGCCGAATTTCCGAAGCAGTTCCTCGGTGGCTTTCGGACCGAGGGCCGAGATTCCGGTGCGGTCGAGGAAATCGATGGCGTTGCGGGCGTCTTTTTCGTTTTTCTCCGTTCCGGCGTCCGTCGTGGCAGAGGATTCTTTTCGTGCGGCTTCGAGTTCGGCTTGGGCTTTGGAAGTTTTTTCGACGGCCCCGGCGTAAGAGGATTTGAGGGATTGTTTTACGGCTTCGAGCGTAGCTTTCGGGTCGTTCGGGTTTGGCGTTACGGAGCGTTCTTTCGCGATTTTTCCGAGCGCTTCCCGGTATTCCTCGAATTTCGGGTTTTCGGGGGAGGGGATTTTCGATCCGCTCGGACCGAAGGTCTCCTCCACGTATTTCGCTTGGTTTTCGAGGCGTCACTTTTCGGTTTTCGCGTCGGCGAGTTCGCTCTCTTTCGCGGCGGTTTCGCCCGTTTCGTTCGGGACGGGTTCGACGGTGAGCGAGTATCCGTACCTGCCCACGATCTCTTTACTGACGGTTTTGCCGTCTGGGGAAACGCGGACGAATTCGTCGAATTTCCGACCGTCCGACCCCGCGCGGTCGAGGGCGAAAAAGGTTCGGCCGTCCCCGGTGGCGGAATAGTTGCCCGCGAGGACGGTAGGTCCGGCGGTCGGACTTCGTTTGTCGGTTTCGGGTTTCGGGGCCGCTTCTTCGAAGATTTTGCGGAATTCGGCATGGTCGATGACGCCGAGATCGCGGAATTGGGTGGCGAAGAATTTCAGGTCGCTCCCGCCGGTCTCCTCGTCATTCGCGCGGGCGGCATCGAAGAGCTCTTTGCGGAGCTTCGCGTCGGACTTGAGGGCGGCTTCGAGTTTGGCCTGGTGTTCCGGATTCGAAAGGTCGAACTTTCCGTCCGAGAATGCTTTTCCGAGAATCTGGGCGTATTCGGGTTTCGCGAGGCGTTCGGCTACGAGGCGGAGTTTCGCTTCCTTTTCCTTTCCGGATTGTTCCTTTTCCTTTCCGGATTGCTCCTTTTCCTTTCCGGATTGCTCCTTTTCCTTTCCGGATTGCTCCTTTT
>JAUPLX010000148.1 GCA_030836665.1 Patescibacteria group bacterium | reverse complement strand
CGGGGTTTTCTACGGCGAGATAATCGAGAAAGCCTTTGGTAACGCAAGCGCGGATTCCGTTAACGTTCCAGGAGACGAATTTCATTGGTGGGCAGTGTTGATGGACGGATTCTACGATACGGCGAGACTATCGTGCAAAGAGGAAAAATCAAGTCGGACGGGATTGGAGAAAAACGCTCGATTTCCGAGCGTTTTCGAATACACTTCCTCCGTTCTTTTTCCGAAATCCATGCACGTCGAAAATCTCCCCCTTACCGAACTCGCCCGAAAAATCCGATCGGGCGAAATCTCCCCGTCGGAAGTCCGTGAAACTTTCGCGGCCCGCATCCGCGAACTCGATCCGAAAATCGAAGCGTTCAACCTCGTCTCCGATACGTTTCCCGAAACCGACGCGAACCTCCCGCTCGCGGGAATCCCCATCGGCATCAAGGATGTGTTCTGCGAAAAGGGCGTAAAGACCACCGCGAGTTCCAAGATGCTCACGAATTTTTCAGCGCCCTACGAATCCACCGTCACCGCCCGTCTCAAAGCGGCGGGGGCCGTCAGCATGGGGAAACTCAACATGGACGAGTTCGCCATGGGCGGTTCGGGCGAAAACAGCGCCCTCCGCATTACGAAAAATCCTTGGGCGCTCGACCGGATTCCGGGCGGTTCCTCGGCAGGTTCCGCGGCCGCGGTAGCCGCGGGCCTCGTTCCTGCCGCGCTCGGTACCGATACGGGCGGTTCCATCCGCCAACCCGCCTCGATGTGCGGAATCGTCGGATTCAAGCCGACCTACGGGCGCATCTCCCGCTACGGAGTCATCGCCATGGCCTCAAGCCTCGATACCCCGGGATTCTTCAGTCGGACCGTCCGCGATTCCGGACTCCTCTACGAAATCACCGCCGGACACGATCCGATGGATTCGACTTCCCTCGACCTTCCGGCCGGACTCGACGGAAATATCTGGAACGCCACCGATTTGAAGGGCGTGAAAATCGGTATTCCGAAGGAATACTTCGTCGACGGAATGGAAGCCGACGTTACGAAAGAAGTCCGAGCCGCCATCGAAAAAGCCCGCGAACTCGGTGCCGAGATCAAAGAAATTTCCCTTCCCCATACCCAATACGGGCTCGCGGTCTACTACGTCGTCATGCCGGCGGAAGTTTCAACCAACCTCGCCCGCTATGACGGACTCCGCTTCGGACATTCTTCCGCCGTTCCGTCCGACATCGCGAAAAACCGCTCCGAAGGATTCGGCAAAGAAGCCCAGCGCCGCATCATGCTCGGCTCGTTCGTACTTTCCTCGGGCTTCTACGACGCCTACTACAAAAAAGCCGCCCTCGTGCGCGAACTCATCAAGAAGGACTTCGACGACGCGTTTAAGGAAGTGGACGTCATCTTCACCCCCACCGCCCCCTCGGTCGCTTGGAAGATCGGAGAAAAAACCGAAGACCCCCTGAAAATGTACCTCTCCGACATCTTTACCGTCAACGCTTCCCTCGCCGGACTCCCGGGACTCTCGCTCCCCGTCGGCTACGGCAAGACCGAAGACGGTTCCGGTGACCAAACCGAACTCCCGGTGGGCCTCCAGATTCTCGGACCACGCCTGGGCGAAGAAATCGTCTTTAAAACCGCGAACGTCATGGAAAAGGCGCTTGCGTCGAAGATGACGAAGCGCCCAAAGATGTCGTAATTCCGCATTCCGCTCGAACGGCCCGTTACGATGATGGGTGGAGCGACATGATTTCTTTGCGCATCTGGTCCTCCTGCTTCGCACGTTGGATATCGAGAGAGGCCATGTATTTTTCGTTCACCCAAGCCTGAAGGCCTTTCGGGGTGAGTTTCGAAGCGTTTTCAGAGCGGTCGGCGGTGAAATAGCGGGTGAATCCCGAAGCGTCGGAATACGTAACGGTCGTGAGTCCGGCGTTTTGGCTCACCTTCAGGGAAATTTCTTGGGGAATATCGGAAGCGATGGACTTTACGGTATCCGAAGCCTTCTGAAAGAGCTTGGGATTCCGCTGGGCGGTCGGAGCGGCTTCGGCATGAACCGTGGTCGGAGCCGAAACATCGGACGCGATAAAATGCGCGGTCGTGGCGGTTTTCGCTACCGAAACTCTTTCTACGGACGCACGCGAAGCGGCAATTTTTCCGCCCTTCTGTTTTCCTACGGCTTTCGCTTCGAGTTCGGCCACGCGGTTTTTCAATACTTCCACGTATTCGACGGCGGCATTAATCTGTTCGACCGGTACGACCATCTCGTCTTCTTTGACACGGATCTTTCCTACGGATTCGCGCTGCATCTTCTGCTTTTCGATCTTCAGCGTCGCTACCTGATCTTTGAGCGCGTCGGATTCGCGCATGGCCGCGTTCTTCTGCGAAACGGTATCGTAGACGAGTCCGATATTCACAGCGAGCGAAACGGCGAGAATGAGGTTTTTCGCATCGAGCCCGAAAAAGCGTCCACGGGGTTTCTCGTCCGGAACATCGATTTCGAAATCCAACGGAGTGGGCGCGACCCGAGGCTTCGCCATCGCGGGTTTCGTCGTAAAATCAAATTCGTGGGCGACGAGGTCGGGTGAAGTTTTCGCGAAAACCCCTTGGAGGTCTTTCGTATCGACACCGCCTTTCGCTCTTGCGACAGGGCGCGTCGGTTTGCTTACAAGCCGGGAAATGAAATCGGGAACGAGTTTCATACGACAAGAATGGGATGAAGTGAATTTTCCATTCTTATAAGAACGTTATTCTATTTGTCAATAGCAATTGGACGTTTTATATTTTTATCGTGAAAGAATTTTTTCCATATACCCGAGAGATGTCATGGAAAAACCGCGTTTCCGGTAGTATTCGCGGGCGCCGACCCCCGCGATAACGGCAATCCGATCCAATTGGGGAAAACGTTTGGTAACGATGCTTTCCGCCTCTTCAATCAGACGCTTTCCGAATCCGCGGTGCTGGGATGGGGTACGGGTCGGGGTTTCCGTCCACCGTTCCGGCTCATGCATCGACTCCGTCTCAGAAATCGCCGGAGCCGCTGGCGAAAACCCCTCCCCGATGCCCATCTGGTCGCCGAAGGTATGGATTTCGCGGATGATCGCGGCACCCGCGAGGCAATCGAAGGCGGGTTCGCCGGCGTCGAACACCCAAGACGGAATGCGCAAACGGAGTACCGAAAAGAGCGTGCGGTCCGAAGGGTCGACGAATTGAAGGAAGAATTCCCTTCCGCCGGAGGCTTCGTATTCGAAAACTTCCAGAACCGCGCAGTTCGGATCGTTCTTCTTGTCGCGCACTTCGCGGGCCGAAACGTCGTGGCGGTCTTCGCCGCGGGCACGCATTTCGGTTTCGGTCACCTGCCGGAGATTGGCCATCTTCGATCCGGCGAGGATTTCGGACGCGGGAATGTCGCGATAGGCCCGGTTGAGGCGCGCGTATTCGGGAATCGCGGCTTCCAAATCTACCATGAGGGAAACGAGCGTATCGTCAGGATACGATTCGAATTTTCCCGCCTTCCAAAGCCGTTCGAGCGCGCTGTTCCCGACGACGACCGTGGGGTAGATCTTGATTTCGTCCGGACGGAAATCCGCATCGGTCCAAATCCGGAAAAACGACTGTCGGTCGATATCCGGATTCGAACCCGGAAGATTGGGCATCATGTGGGCCACCACTTTGAATCCCGCATCTTTGAGCATCCGGGTAGCGGCGACGGATTCGGCGTTGCCATGGCCGCGGCCGGTGGCGAAATTGATTTCGTCGACGGTGGTCTGGTATCCGATTTCGACACGGGTAATGCCGCACTCGCGGAAAAACGCCAATTCCTCGCGCGTCACGAGATCCGGACGGGTTTCCACCGCCATGCCGATAACGCGGTTCTCCGCGCGCGAATTGCGGTCTTCGGCAAGGGCGAGCGTGACGGAATATTCCGTCGGAACGTCCTCCGGTA
>JAUPLX010000147.1 GCA_030836665.1 Patescibacteria group bacterium | reverse complement strand
TTTCCGAACTTTTAGCCCGTCTGCTTTTGGTAAAAAAATCGGACGTAACCGAATTTGCCGACTATCTCCATTCCGTCCGCCTCCAACTGGACGTCGTAAGCCAACGGTACCCGGAAAAATCGGTTTTCGGTTCGAAGGCCAAGGACGGCCGGGCGAGAAAATACCTTCCCGTATTCGAATCGGTCGCGCTCGCAGCCATGGAATAGCGAGCGTTTAAGACTTTCTTAAAAAAAATCCCTCCGGTTTTCCGGAGGGATTTTTGGAACTACCTTCGGTCAGAAAGGTCGATGATTTCGAGTGCCGGAACTTCCTTTCCGTCGCGAATGACGTCCGTGACGGCGACGACCCTTCCGGTCTCGCTGACGCGTTTGGATGTCCGGAGTTCGCGAAGCGCCGCCTCAAGGTTTGCCTGGTGGTCGTCGGACCATTCCGGGAGGAGTATCGGTTCGATTCCGAAGAGCGCGTTCACGAACCGGACGGTCGTCGGACGTCCGGTGAAGGCGAATACCGGAACGTTGGGGCGGTAGGCGCCGGCAAGGCGCGCGAGACGTCCGGTTTTCGTGAATACGAGAATCGCTTCGGCACCGAGGTCTTCGGCCGCGTAGATCGCGTTCTTGATGAGAACCTTCTTCTCGATGTCGCGTTTGCAAAGCCCGTCGTCGGAATAATCCTTATGTTCGGAGACGAAGTGGCTTTCGGCGGATTCGATGACGCTCTTCATCATGGCGACCGCTTGGAGCGGGTATTTTCCCGTGGTGGTTTCGCCCGAGAGCATCGTTGCGTCGGTGCGCTGCGCGACGGCGTTGAAAATATCGGAAACCTCCGCGCGGGTGGGGAAGGGGTTATCGATCATCGTTTCGAGCATATGGGTCGCGACGATGCAGAATTTTCCCATCTCGCGGGCCTTGCGGACGATTTCCTTCTGGTGGAGCGGGAGGGTTTCTATCGGCACTTCGATTCCGAGATCCCCGCGCGCTACCATGACGCCGTCCGATGCCACGAGGATATCCTCAAGGTTTTCGAGGCCTTCGCGGTTCTCGATCTTCGCGATGATCTTCACGTGCGACGCGCCGTTTTCCGATAGGAGCGTTCGGAGTTCTTCGACGTTTTCTTTCGTGCGGACGAAGCTCATGGCAATGAAATCCATTCCTTCCGCAATGCCGAAAAGGATGTCTTCGCGGTCTTTGTCGGTAACGCCCGGAAGACATATTTTCGTATTCGGAAGATTTACGTGGCGCCTGGAGCCGATGACAGCGTCGTTCTCAGAGCGAACGGTGAGCGAGTCGGCGTTTTTCGAAAGCACCGTGACGTCGAGGAGTCCCGAGTCGATACGGATGGATTCGCCGACGTTCAGGTCTTCGAGAAGGTACGGATAGTCGCAGAAGAGACCGCCCGTATCGGCATCGGCCGCTTTTTGGTCAACGTAGACGCGGAACGTTTCGCCCTTTTTGAAGTGGAGTTTTTCCCCAACGTCCCCGGTCCGGATTTCCGGCCCCTTGGTATCGAGCAGGGTCGAAAGGCTGGTCCGTCCGGAATCGTTGAGCTCCCGAACGCGTTCGAGAATCGTACGCACGCCCTCATGCTTGGCGTGGGAAAAATTGAACCGGAGGATATTGACCCCGCCGTCGAAAAGGGCGGCGAGACTTTCCCGGGATTCGGTCACCGGTCCTACGGTGGCGATGATCTTCGTTTTCTTCATACGGATCGCGTAATAGTGATGAAATAAGGAAGATGCGCATCCTAACCGGGAAATCCGTTGACACAAGGGGGAAAGGACGATTTGCGAAAAAGAGGACTTTTCGCAGTTGGATTTCGTTTCGATTCCGGTATACTCCGCCGTTACGCATTTCCCCACGTCCATGTCCGCCGATTTTCCCCAAAGCGTTCTCATCGTCTTCTGAGCGACCGGAGACCTCATGAAACGCAAACTCGCTCCGGCGCTCTCGCGCATTTGCGGGGACGACGCCGAGCGGCCGCTCTCCATTCTTGCCGTCGGAAGGCGAACGATGACTTCGGACGAATACCGCGAATATTTGAAGAAGACCGGTACGGCCCCGAAATGAGGCTATTCGGACGAATTCCTCTCCCGTGTCGAATATCTCGGATTCCCGATGGACGATGCTCTGGCGTACGGTCCGCTTCGGGAATACGCCGATGCCCGTCCGGACGCGAGATTCGCTTTCTACCTTTCGGTTCCTCCCGAACTTTTCGAACCCGTCACGGCAGGAATCGCCACCTTGGCACTTTCTTCCGAACGTTCCAGAATCGCCTTCGAAAAACCTTTCGGATCGGATCTTTCCTCCGCCACGGCCCTCAATTCGGTCGTCACCCGAGCGTTTCGCGAGGACCAAATTTTCCGCATCGACCACTACGTTGGAAAAGAAGCCGTCCAAAACGTGCTCGCGTTCCGCTTCGCCAATTCGATATTCGAACCCGTTTGGAACCACCGCTACGTCGACAATATCCAAATTACCGCGTTCGAATCTTTGGGCGTGGAATCCCGCGGGGAGTACTACGACCGTTCCGGGGCTATTCGCGACATGGTGCAGAACCACTTGTTCCAAATGCTCGCGCTCGTCGCCATGGAACCGCCGCACGATCTCGGAAGTTCGTCGCTCCATGATGAGAAAGCGAAAGTCATCCGCTCGCTCCGGTTTGGCAAAGGTCTCTCCTCGCACGTGGTCTTCGGCCAGTATTCCGGATATCGGAACGAGACCGGAGTAGCGAAGGATTCGCGCACCGAAACGTTCGCCGCGCTCCGTCTCGAGGTGCATAATTGGCGATTCAAGGGCGTGCCGGTGTATCTGCGTACCGGGAAGGCCCTCCATTCCAAACGTACGCGCGTCGTCGTCGAATTTAAAAGCGTTCCGCCGGTACTCTTTAACGAAGCCGAGGCCGCCGAACCGAACCGCATCGTTTTCGAAGCGTCGCCGAACGAAGGGATTTCCGTGGAATTCAACGTCCGCGACCGTTCCGGCAAAGACGCGATACGGAGCGTGCGTTCGGAATTCCTCCAAGAGGAATCGCCGGAAGCGTACGAACGCATCCTTTCGGATTTCCTCTCGGGCGACCATACGCTCTTCACCCGTTGGGATATGATCGAGGAATCCTGGCGTCTCGTGGACGAACTCGTCCACTGCAAGGAAGATTGCCCCATCCTCCATCCTTACGAACCGGGGGGAATCGGCCCCGTCGCCGCGGACCACCTTATCGAAGCGGACGGAAGATACTGGTACTAACGGTTTTCCATGCGCATCCTTCGAGATTCCGATTCTGAAAAACTCGCGCGTCTCGCGTTCGAAGAATTTCGTACCATACTCGCCACGGTCTCGGAGACCCGCGAATCCGTAACGGTCGGACTTTCGGGCGGAACGTCGCTTCTGGAGTTTTACCGGGAGTTCGTTTCCTCGTTTTCTACCATTCCGGAACCGGCACGAAAAAAAATCCGCTTCGCCCTTCTGGACGAACGGATGGTTCCCGTGACGGATTCGGAGAGGAATTTCCGGATGCTGTCGGAGGCGGTTTTCGACCCGCTCGTACGATTAGGGATGATCGAACCGTCCCAAATCCTCGGTATGCCTACGATGTCGGACGGGTTCGCAATCCCTCCGACCGCCCTTCGTGACACTGCCGAATTTACGAACCCGTCCGACATCGCCGAAGCGTATTCCCAACTCGTTCCTTTCATCGAAATCGGACTCTTCGGCGTCGGACCGGACGGTCACGTCGCCTCACTTTTTCCGAATCATCCCGCTTTGGATGCTGAGGGTATCGGATACGTCTCCGTGAAAGATTCCCCGAAACCTCCCGCATCCAGAATCGGGATTTCCTCCGGTATGGCGAAATCCGTTCCGAACGCTTTCTTATTCTTTATCGGCGAATCCAAACGCGCCGCGTACGAAAATTTTTTCAATCCGGCGATTTCGGAACGGGAATGTCCCGCGAAATTCCTTCGGAATTCGCGACTGGCCGTGGTGACGGATTTGGACGTTTAAGAGGTGCGGATTCTGAGATCCTTAGGCTCCCCAGTGGGAATGGAACGTTCCCGTCCGGTCGTTCCGTTCGTAGGTATGCGCCCCGAAATGGTCGCGCAGTCCTTGGAGGAAATTCGCGGGAAGCGAGTCGTTCGCGAGCGAGTCGAAATACGAGAGTCCTGCGGAAATGGTCGGAACGGGAATGCCGTTTTCCGTAGCTCCCCCCACGATTTTCCGCCAATCGGGAGACGCGGAAACGAGAACGTTCCGGACCTCCGGAATTTCGAAGAGATGCGGGGTCTTTCCATCGGTTCCCACATCAAGGAACGCTTTTCGAAGGAACGCGAGAACCTTGGCGCGGATAATGCATCCGCCCTGCCAAATGCGCGAAACTTCGGCAAGGTCGATATTCCATCCTTCCTCCCGCGAGGCTTCCGCAATAAGGTCGTATCCTTGGGCATAGGCGGCGAGGACGCTCGCGCGCAGGGCGTTTTCGAGCTCGGCTTCGAGCATGGCGGATTCGGATTTGAAATCCCCAACCCGGACGGGTTTTCCGAGCCTGGCTCCTAACAAAGTTGAAGTCGCTGCGACCTCGACAAATGCGTCCGACCGACAATCCGAATCCGCCATGCTCGAAGCCGAGCTCGAAAACGCCCTGCGCGCGAGCGTCCTCGCCGCCTATGCCCAAGGCTAC
>JAUPLX010000146.1 GCA_030836665.1 Patescibacteria group bacterium | reverse complement strand
GCGAACTGCGGAACCGCCTTCACGGCGTCGTACGCGAAACGTCCGGCGATTTCGAAGACTTCGACCGGCGCTTTCGTCCCGAGCGCGATGACGAGCCCTTTCTTGAAGGATTCCGGATCTTCCCCGAGTTTGGCGGACAAGAGCCTGCGAGTTTCTTCGGGCGGAAGGTTCGACGCGGCTTCGAGGTATTTTTCGGTAACGAAGTTCGTAGGGCGGTCGGGCGAATCCGGCGCGTGGCGGGAGAAGAGGTCGAAACGCTTCACGAAGAACGAGTCCTTCGCTTCCGTCTCGAACTTCCCGAGCGTCGTGCGGAGTTTCTCGACACCTCCGGCTTCCACGACAAGTCGGAAGGCTTCTTCGAGCCCCTTGGAATATTTCGCGAATTCGTACGCGTCGAGCCCCGGAACGCCGTCGGTGTCGGCGACGGACGCCCGATACTCCGAAAGCGAACCGGACAAGGCGTTCGCCGCCGAATCGAGGACGAACGCCTTGAATTCCGCCCTGAGGCGCTCGCGGTCGGACGGACGGAGGTTCGGGAGGGCGTCGAGGCGCTTCGAGTACCCTTCGGAGAGCGCGAGGGTCTTGGTGCGGAGTTCTTCGACGGACAATGAGCGGTCGGCCTCCTTCCGGGTTTCCGTTGCGGCCTCCGCCGGTATGTCGCGCTGGATTTCGGACATGACGTTAGAACGGGGAATCGAGGAACTCCGCTACGGCGGATTCACGTTCGCGTTCTTCGTCCATGAGGACGCCTTCGGCGATCCTGCGGCGGAGGAACGCCGATAGGCGGCCTTCCATCCCGTCGCCGAGTTTGGACGAAAGCGACACGATCTCCGTCTCCGGGAACAACGAAAGGAGGAAGTCCTTGTCGGATTCCGTCGATCACTGTAGGTCGAAGAGGGATGCCATGCGGAGCGGTTACTCCGCAATTCTGCCATGCTTTGGCAATGGTGGCAACTTCGAAAGCGCGGGACTCATTTTCCTCCTCTCCGCTCCGGAAAACGCCTTGGCACGGAAACCCGCTTCGGCGGCTTTCTCCCGGATTCGCTCCGCTCACCCGTGTGCCTGTGGTTTCGAGTCCCTAATCTAGACGAAAGCGACAATGAAAAAGACCCCCGTTTTCACGGGAGCCTTTTTGATTGTCAATGGTCGGAGACGCGGGACTCGAACCCACAACCCCACGCACCCGAAGCGTGTGCGCTAGCCAATTGCGCCAGTCTCCGACGACCGGCACATATTATGGATTTTTTACGAAAGGCAAGAGCGAAAAGGAATTTATCCGCCGGCCCCTTCCTCCCGGAGATTCCCGTCCTGAAGGTCGACCATGCGCGAATATTCGCCTCCGATAGCCAAAAGTTCCTCGTGCGTTCCGGATTCGAGAATCCCCCCGTCGGCCATGACGACGATATTGTCGGCTTCCTTCACGGTCTGCAAACGGTGGGCCACGACGATGACGGTCTTACCGGAAAAGAGTTCATGGAGCGCCTCGGTGACCGCCGCCTCCGAGAACGAATCGAGGGCGGAGGTAGGCTCGTCCAAAACGAGGATTTCGGGATTTCGGAGGAATATCCGGGCAATGGCGAGACGTTGGCGCTCCCCTCCGGAAAGCCGGATTCCCCGTTCGCCGATTTCGGTTTCGAGCCCGTTCGGAAGCGCGGAAACGAAATCGCAGCGGGCATGGGACAAAGCCTTCTTCAGTTCGGCATCTTCCACTTCGCCGGCCAATCCGTAGCGGAGATTTTCACGGACCGTTCCGTCGAATACCGAAGGCTCCTGCGGAAGGTAGCCGATATGAGAGAAATACGAATCGAGGCGGAGCGACGACACGTCCTGCCCATCGGCGAGTACGGCTCCGGAATCGGGACGGGAAAGCCCCAAGAGCAATTTTACGACGGTCGATTTCCCCGCGCCGGAACGTCCGACGATGGCCGTCTTCTTTCCACCTTCGAATACGAGCGACAGGTTTCGGATGACCGATTCTTTTCCTTCGGAATACGAGAAAGTAACGCCCCTAAAAACGAGTTCCCCTTTCTTAGGAACGAACTCGGAACCCTCGCGGTATCGGCGGAAGTCGTCCATCGTGCCGAGATATTCGCGCAAGCGGCGGTAGTTGGTCTGTTCGTCGGCATACGACTGGAAAGAATCCACGAGCCCTTGGAAGTATTTGTCGAGAATGCCGAACGCGATGGAAGACGAAACGAGGTCGCCCATGGTAGCTTGCCCGACGGATACGAAATACGCGAGCGTAAGAACGACCGACATCTTGATGACGTCGAGGAAAAACTGGGGGAACCGGTACAGCGGAACGCGGATGGCCGCGAGGGCGTCGACGTTTTTCTGGATGTCGCCCTCCCAGCGGTTCAGGCTTTCGAGTTCGTCATCGACGGCATCGTACATGAATACCGTCCGGCGTTCCATAATCGCCCGGACGAAAGACCGGGAACGTCCTTCGAAAAGGACCGTCCGGCGTTTCCGGAGGGGTTCGATCTTTTTTTGGAAACCGAACATGAGCCACGTCGTGCCGATGACGTAGACGGCGACGATGGGCAAAAGCCAGATTTCGGTAAGCGCGAGGTAGCAGAACACTACGGCGAATGCCGTGATGTCGAGGGGGAATTCGATGGCGAAAAGCGAGGATATCCGCACCCAGGAGAGAATGCCCGTCTCAAAAAGGCCGATGGTCTTCCCCGTTGCCTCGGCGACGGAAACCTCCTTCCCCAAATATTCCGAAAACACTCTCCGACGGGTCTCCCGCAACATGCGCGATTCGACGTGCGACCAGCTCGCCTTTTGCCAAATCGTGACGAACAGGAGAACGATCGAGAGGCAAATCGCGGCGAACACCCTCTCGGCGACGGCGAAAATTTCGGAAAACTCGGCCCCTGCGGAAAGAAGCGTGACGATCGCTCCGGTCTGATTGGCGATAAAAACGGCCAATGCCAATATGGAGAACCGGAATACGAGATGGACCGCGAGGTTTTTTCGGTACGGACGAACCGGGAGATAGTACTCGCGGATATCGGAGAAAGAAGGGAACATGGGGAAAACTATAGCGAGAAATCGCGTTTTACAAGCGGTTGCCGAATACCCGCGCCCGTCCTCTGGAAAAAGTCTCCGTGGCACGGTTATTGACTTACGCGGATTTCAAGGTATTTATTACGAATACACGTTACCGTAAAAACGCCGGAAACATGCTTCGCGCACTGGAAAATGGGAATTGCGTGCGGATATCGACCATCGATCCGCCCCATTTCGAAGTGTCCGGTGAAGGAATGGTAACGGTCGAACCCGCGGAGCCACGGCAAATGTACCGGTTCGCGAACGTGGAGGGGGTTTTCGAGATAAGACGAAGCGGCGATACCACCCTTACGGAGGCCATCCGCTTCCGGATTGCCGATATTTTCGACGCGACGGAACGCCCGGAAACGCTCATC
>JAUPLX010000145.1 GCA_030836665.1 Patescibacteria group bacterium | reverse complement strand
GTTAGTCGGATATCCTTTCGGAGTTCCCTGATATCCGTGGACGGTCGGAACCGCTGCGCGAACTTTGAAGAAGTAGAACTCGTCCCCGGTGGTTTCCACGCCGCGGAAACTATTGTAATCCGGTACGTCGTTGGCAACGTATCCGTATCCGTTCCAATCGTATTCTATGGCCCCGTCGGTGAAGGACGAGGTTCCGAGGAACGAGCTCTGATTATCGATTTCCCAGTCGGTTCGGATATGTCGGAATCAGGAAATCGGAAATACTGGATTCCCCAGATTGTCGGCTAATCGGATATTGTAGAGGTACTCGTCGCTCAAGTCTCCGACCATCGGGGTGTCCGATGCGGTACGGGTGACGCTCGATTTCGCAAAGTCGACTTCGGCCGAAATGAGGACGAAGTTCATCGTATGGTCTTGCCAGTTTCCGGCGTTGTCTTCTATGCTTACGACGATTTTTCCCGATCGGATGCCGTCCGAATCCAGGTTTCTCGCGCGGGTGCCGAAATCTTTCGTGAAGGCGTTATCCGTCGAATCGAATTTTCCTTCTACGGTGGATTCGTTTTCCACCCACGTAATCGTATAATCGCGAATATCCGAACCGCCCGTATCCGCCGGGCTCTGGATGACGTACGTATAATTTTCCCGAGCTTTGAGCACTACGTTCGACAAGTACGAGAAGGTCGGTTTCGTGACGTCGTATTTGATAGGGTTGGATGCCGCCGTAGTTATGTTCCCGGCGTTATCCCGAACGTGGAGGTAGACCGTTTTCGTCCCTTCCGAGGCGTTACACCCGTAACCGGTCGTAATATTGAAAGTCGCCGGCGGGGAGGAAATCCAATCCGCGGCATCGTTCGGAGTGGGGCTACAGCTGATTTGGAGAGGATTCGTCTTGAGTCCCGATCCTCCCGAATCGCTCGGACTCGTAATCGCGACGTTGACGATTGGAGTGAACGTGAAATCCGAAGATTGGGTATCGCTCGCGCTGGAATGCCCGCTATGGTTGTGCACCCATCCCAATATGCTGATGGCAGCCCCGGTCGGCGCTTCGGTTTCGCGGTAATACGGTACCGTGCGAGTAGTACATTGGGATGCCGCGTCACAGGCCCGTATGGTGGCTATCTGTTGGCTCGGACTGTTTCCTCCGCAACTGAAAGAAATGGAGGCTCCCGCTCATGAGCCCCCTCCGCCAGGACAACTTGCCGTCCAGCCAAGGAAAGGGGCTTCGTTTTGGTTCGGATTCGAAACGCCCGCCGAGATGTTGATGGGTTCTTTGGTCCAACTGGCGTGGTTTACCGTGGCCGTTCCGATAATGGGAGGATTATTATCGAAACACATGCAAGCGGCGGATCCGCCGTTTCCCGCACCACCCATAATGCTCGGATACCCTTTTCCGTCACCGTCTCCCGAACACCTCGTTACGGACGATTGGGAAGGGGTTCCATCCCCTTCGGGAAGGGATGGCCAGTATAATGCGCCCGGACATCATTGCGTATACCAGTCGTTCGTATCCGGTCCGTAGGTGAGGGTTTGGGTTCCGTCCGTGGCCGGGGCCGGAGTGCCCGTTACCGGAGGCGAAGGCGCGGGAACGTATGGCGCTACGATTTCCACCGTTACGGAAGTGTTTTCGCGAGCATGGGGGGTATCCGGCATTTCTACGGCGCGGACGCGTACGTACTCGGTCGTTCCGGTGGTAATATTCAACTCGAATTGGAGGTTCTCGGTTCCTTGCATTTCCATCGCTGCGGTCGCGGTATTCAATTGGTACCAAACCGGTCCGATAAGGATCCAATCGCCGAACCCGGAGGTTGCCGATTTGCTTCGGGACCAATACATCATCGCCGGTGCGGGACCGGTAATCGTGGAAGGACTGATTTCGCACCGGTAGCGCGAATTGTTCGCATCGATAAGCGAACAGGAAACTCCCGGCTGGGGAGGCGGAGTTCGGTCGATACGGGAACGCGGACCGTTCGTACTGCCTCATCTTCCGCAAATGGTCGCGTTTCCGGCATTGTCCCGGACGACCGCCTGACACATGTCTACCGAACTCGTAGCGGGGTCTTCGACGTCGCAATGGAATTCGTTAGACCCGGCTATGCCGCTCTGTCCTTCTCCGGATATTCCCGAAGGGTCGTTTCCTTGGGCATAGATCAGTTTGCCATCCGAAGTAAAAGGAATGGATACGATATCGTAGGCCCCGTTCCAAGTCGAATAGGTGGAAGAAGGATTCTTCGGATAATTGTTCATCTGCCAAGCCGAGCAGACCGGAGGGGTCCGGTCGAACCGCGCGGTAGGGGACGTACAGTTTCTCGTATTTCCCGCCTTGTCTTCGAGAGTGACGACGCAAGTCTGGAGATGGTTCGAAGCCGCGCACGTCGTAGCAATCCCACTCTTCAGTCCGCTTCATCCGTCGCTCGAGCCGTTGAGGGAGAAAGTGATCGACGCGGCCATGGACCATGCCGAAGGATCGGCCCCCGGACTCCAGGTACCGCAACTCGGAGCGCTGTTATCGAGTCTGAGCACCGGGGACGTACAGTTTCTCGTATTTCCCGCTTTGTCCTTGATCTGCTCGGTACAAGTGGAATTTGCCGAGGCGCTGCAAGTGCCTCCGTCGTCTTCTATTCCGCTATCGGCGTCGGTGGAATTCGAGAGGGTGAATGATTGTGGGGCACTGTTGGTCCACGCCTCTCCGGATACCGCCTCTCCGTTAAAGGTCCAACTTCCGCATACCGGATCCGTCGTATCGCTCGGCGGGGGCGGAGTGGGTGCCGCCACTGCGGGATGCACCGACGCACCGAACGATAATGAAACCGCCAATCCTAGAAGGAATTTTCGTGCGAACTTCGTTTTCGGAAGGAATTTTCATTCTCCCATACGTGCGGATTTTGACGGATAAACGAACCGATTGTAGGCTTTCCGGAAGGAATCGTCAACTTTTTATCGGATTCCGAAAAAGGAGATTCCTGATTGCCCCGGGCTGAACGTAAAACCCGTCCGAATTCGGACGGGTTTTACGTTCAGCCGCGTCATGGAAGGTCGTGTCGCAAGACGGTATTTACCCTCATCCGCTCGAGTTTCCTGAAGACGAGTGCGACGCATGGGACGAGTGCGACGCATGGGACGAGTGCGACGAGTGGTATCCGGAATTTCCGTCGAATCATATGCCGCTCGTATGTCCTTCCGCATGAGGAATTACCAAATCGAGAAAATCCGAGTCGGATCAGAACGCTACTCCGGCCATGGCGCCGAATGCGCCGATGCTTACGAGTGATTTTCTTCCGATCCTCGCGTCTTCGCCGGATAAGAATCCAGACAGATTCCTTTTCGTTCCGGTTCCGTTCGAACTTTTTTTCGCCATAGTCTCAGAAGGTTAAATTTCCAGCCCTACGGCCTTAGGATATCACGAAATACATGGACGGCAAATCCTTTTTATTTTTCCGTCATTCGCCGTATAATGCGGCCGATATGAAAACCATACGAGTACATCCGGCCTCGAAACTCCGGCAGAAATTTTTCACCGAGTCGGTGACCGCGGATTCTCAGGATAATAGCCAGATATTCGTCGGAAATCATTTTTGGCGTACGGTCTTGCATCCGGATTTTCTTCGACATTTTTCTGCGGAATCCGGATCGGATTCGATTCGCGTTCAGGAAATCGCTACGGACTTACGGATTGCTGGAGAAATATTTTCCACAGCCGGCGAGGTCTTCCTTTCCAACGAAGACCTCGCTTTTTGCTTCTGAACTTTTTCATGAGCGCTCGAAAAAGTTCGGGAAGCCCAATCGGATTGGGAAATCCATCCGTGGTCCTGACCCTTGCACGTTTCGGGCGGTTTCGATGAAAACAAGGTCGATTTTTCGCCGGAAACGGTCGATTCGGTAATTGCGGACCCATTTTTTCAAAAAACGGTGTCGAGCGCGTACGAT
>JAUPLX010000144.1 GCA_030836665.1 Patescibacteria group bacterium | reverse complement strand
GCCAAAATATCCGTAGGTGTCGATGTTGTCTTTACGCTTGGGCGTGGCGGTGAGACCGATTTGCACCGCGCTCGAAAAATATTCGAGCACTTCGCGCCAGTTGCCGTCTTGGGTGGCTCAGCCACGATGACACTCATCGATAATGACGGCATCGAAGAAATCCGCTGGGTATTCGCGAAAAAAACCGCCCATCGCTTCGTCGTCTTCGATCGAGGATTCGTTATCGGCGATGGCTTGGTAAATGGCGAAAAATACGTGTGCGTTGGTGGGTACTTTGCCTCAGCGGCGCTGGATTTCTTTTCCGGTGATTTTTACGAGGTCGCGTTCGAGCGGATTGAACGTGTTGATGGCCTGGTCGGCGAGAATGTTTCTATCCGCCAAAAAAAGGATTCTCGGCCGGCGTTCGGTGCCGTCGAGATTCCATCGCGCTTGGAACATTTTCCAAACGATTTGGAACGCTACGAAGGTTTTTCCCGTACCCGTGGCGAGCGTCAAAAGCACGCGCTTGCGCTCGTCGGCCACGGCTTCCAGAGTGCGATTGATGGCGACTTCTTGGTAATAGCGCGGAATCATTCCGTCTTCGAGGCGGAACGGAACGTTGGCGAATTTGGTTTTCCAGCCCTCTTTTTCGGCGAAGGTCTTATGGAAGAGTTCTTCCGGAGTCGGAAACCGTCCTACGAACGTCCCGGTTCCGGCATGGCGGTCGAACTCGTAAATCTTCTCGCCGTTGGTGGCGTACACGAAACGGATGGAAAGCTTTTCCGCGTATCCGAGGGCTTGTTGTAATCCGGCGGTGG
The DNA here is from genome assembly GCA_030836665.1 of Patescibacteria group bacterium. Lineage (GTDB taxonomy): Bacteria > Patescibacteriota > Gracilibacteria > BD1-5 > UBA2023 > JANJWP01. Next base: position 8,865 of record JAUPLX010000144.1, on the reverse strand, counting down.
GTTCTTTGTCGGCCCGCTTGGCTTCGATAATGGCGAGATTCTGGTTTTTATACCGTAAAAGATAATCGAGAATCAGCCGCTCCCCACGTGCGCCACCGGTGAGTTTCCGACCATCGGTAATCGCGTATTCGCGCTTGATGCAGTCTTCGTTCCAGTCCGCCGCCTTAAGTGCCGGGTCAATGAGTTTGGCTCGGGTGTCGGATTCGGTGTAGGCCATGCGATCCTTTGGGTAAATTTGCACGATTGTATTCGATTTTATAGGAAAAGGAACAATATAAAACCCCGTCCGAATCGGACGGGGTTTTATTATGGGACCTATTTCTTGAGGTCTTCCGATTTCTTCTGACGAGCGTAGAACTTGTCGACGGAAGAAGTCTTCAGGATGCGCTTTTCCCCGGTATAGAACGGGTGGCATTTCGCGCAGCTTTCTACCTTGATTTCGTCCTTGTGGGAACTCTTCGTAACGAAGGAGTTTCCGCAGGAACAGGTAACCTTCACGTCGCCATAGGCGGGGTGGATCTTCTGCTTCATAAGAGGAGGGGGGATAGGAATATGCGCCCGCTTCATACGGTAACGCGCTCCGCAGGGGCATTCGCCCCGAACGTTCGATTTTATGGTGCCGGTTTGGCTCGTACTTCCTTTGGTGCCGGAAGAGGGGCTTGAACCCTCACGCCTTACGGCAACGGCTTCTAAGACCGTCGTGTCTACCAATTCCACCATCCCGGCGGACGGTAGCTACGGACGTTGTTTTTGAAAATGGTGGGCCGGGTAGGATTCGAACCTACGAAGTCGTAGACAAAGGATTTACAGTCCTCCCCATTTGACCGCTCTGGAACCGACCCAAAGACAAAAACAAAGCTGGAGCCACTTGTCGGATTCGAACCGACGACCTACGGATTACAAGGCCGTTGCTCTACCAACTGAGCTAAAGTGGCGAATTTCGCCGCTTTTAAAAGATCATGTCCGAAAAATCGGGCGCGGTTATGGTATGGAAAGGGGTGGATTTGTCAAAGGAAATCGGTATGTTTGGAGGAAACTCCACGCCCATGTTCCGTATCATCGCCGTTACCGATTCTTTCGGACACTTCGCCCCCGCGATCGAAGAGTATCGAAAGCGCTTGGGAAAAACCCTCGAAATCGTGACCGTCAAGCCCGAACGCTCGGAAGATCCGAAACTCGTCGTTCGGAAAGAGACGGAGCGGATCGGGAGGTACTTGGCAGAGAAGAACGTTCGTCCGCTCTATCTCGACATCGGGGCGAAAACCCTTTCGACCGAGGCGTTCGCCACCGAAATCGAGCGCCGCTTCAACCGTTCCGAGGGGGCAGATTTCCTTATCGGCGGCGCGTACGGCGTCGATTTCGCCTTGCTTTCCGACCGGATATCGGGCACGCTCTCGCTCTCGCCCATGACGCTCCCGCATTCGCTCGCGCTCCTCGTGCTCTGCGAACAGATTTACCGGGTCGAACAAATCCGCAAGGGCAGCGGTTACCATCACTAAATCCCCATGCAAGAAATTCTTGCCGACCGCGTCATTCCCCATCCGTACGATACGACTCCCGGTTACCGGTTGCGGATCGCCCAATACGTGTCCAAACCCCGGGGCATCGGCGTTTTCGACGTATCCGGCCTTTCCGAGCAGGAAGAGGTGGCGTTCGTCGTAAGATCCATTTCGGAGGCGGACGTTGACTCGCCCGTCCACGTATGGGGAATCCGTTCGGCGGAAAGCGTCGCGAAAATTCGAGAATACTACGATGGGCTCGGATGCTACGTTCCCGCGAAGAACCGGTACGATATCGATTGCGTAAACGCCCCCGTGACGTTCGGGTGCGATTTGCGGGCCATAGGGTACGGCCCCGAAGTCCCCCCGCTCGGATCCGCGGCGGCCAAGGCCGTCCGAACCGCCGTAAACCTCGAAATGCTTCGCGGAGTCCGATTGCTTCCAGATCCGAAAAAAGGCCCCGGAAAAAAAAGAAAAACCTCTTTCGAGGTTCTCTCCGAGTTGCTTTCGAGCGGAGCGGTAGCGCCTTTCCGATTGGGGAGGGCACTCTATTTCGACATGCGGGAGCGCGGGCTCGTGGACGGATTTTCCGAATGGACGTTCGTTTCCGACGTTACGGCGTAAAATTGGCGTTCGTCAGGGCGCGCTTCATCTCTTCTTCGAGCTCGGTCTGAATGTCCTTCATGGCGAGAAGGTTCTGGATCGTACGCTTCTTTTCGGCCTTCTCGCTTTCCCTCTTGCGGTATGCGGAAAATCCGTAGACGTAGGGCCCCGCGATGACGGATGCCAAAGTCGCGAGGATGAGAAAAACTACGGTCACGATGCCGAGAGCGTCCGGAGAAATTCCGGTAACGTTTGAGAATTGGTAGGCGTAGGCCGCGGAGGAGAGGTCCATATGCTACTGGGTAAGGGGGGCAGTTTCTTTGAGTTCGGCGAAGACGATCATGCGCTTAAGCGTCGTTCCTACGGGCCAGCAGGTCATGAGGGAGAGTTCTTTCCGTCCTTCGCCGCGATTGAGCACCTTGACGTCGCCCGGCTTTACGATCTTCTTCTCGCCGATGACGTAAACGTATTTCTTCTGGTCGTAGTAGACGATGATTTCGTCTCCGTAGACCAGTTGGTCGAGAAGGGCGAAGACCTGGTTGTAGGCACCCTTCATCCACGGGTAGTTCGACGAATGTCCGAAAACGAAAGCGTTTCCCGATTCTCCGGGGCGGGCGGTTCCCGGATATCGGATGACGCCCTTTTCGAGTTCTTTCATGAAAATGTTTTCCATGTGGTCGAAGTCGACGCCGTTGCCGGATTCCACGTCTACGAGGGGGATGTTTTTCCCGATTTTCGGAATCACGATCCGGTTTTCGTACGGAAGGATGTCGAAGTCGACGTTCATCTGCGGTTTGGCAGGAACGAGCTTTTTCGGGGAGAGGATGTTTTCTTTGACGACGACGTTGGATTCGTCGAGTTTCTTCTTAAGGTCTTCCGCTTGCTCCACGTTCGCGATTTCCGCACCGGATTCGCTCTCGCTCGCGTAGGCCGTAATCTTCGACTTTACGATGCTCTCCACGACCGCGGCCGACGACGCTTTGACGGCGTCGGGGGACATCCAGTTCCATGCGATGGTCGAGTATGCCGAATAGTTCGCGGTTACGAGGAGGACGACGAAAACCGCCGAAGATACCGCGACGTAGCGGACGAGGAAGCCGATCGAATCTCGGAATCCGGAGCTTTTGCGTGTGGCGGGAGTTTGGGTTTCCGGAGCTTCGAATGCCGAAAGGGGGTCGGCAACGGATGTCGCGTCCTCGAAAAAGAGTACGGTTTCGGGATTGGTGACGACGACGGTTTCTCGTACGGATGCTTCTCCGGATACTTCGGACGCTTCGACGAAAGCGAGCGGATCGAATTCCGGAACGATAGCGGTTTCTCGAACGGTAGGATTTGCGTTTTGGAGTTCCATTTTGTAGTGGTTTTTCGTGGGGTCTTCGAAAGTTTACCATTTGATTGCGCCCGTATCAAAAAAACCTCTGGACTTTTTCGTATTTTCTGTCTAAAAATAAGCCGATTTCGTTTTTCTCCACAAAAAAGCCCCCTAGGGGGCTTTTTTGATACGGATTCGCGTTTATACGGATTCGCGTTTGTTCGTGGAGCGGTACATTTCGCAAACGATGGCCTTTTCGCGGATTCTGCGCTTGGACGGTTTCCGTTCGGCGTATTTCTCGGCGCGGAGCTTGTTGGCGGTGCGGGTCTGGAAAAACATCTTCTTGTAACGGAGGATGAGTTTTTCGTTGGACTCGGAGGCGTTCTTGAGCGCGTATACGATCATGCTTTCTATCCCCTTCGAAGGGAATGAGGTTTTAAAGTGGGCGAATTCTATTAGGAAGCTGCCGGAAGTCAAGTTTCTTCGTCCTTGCGCAGGTATTTCGCGTATTCGAGGTCTTCTTCTCCGATGTGGGTGACGATCCAATCGCTCATCGTCGAAACGATTTCTTCCACTCCGGTTTCGGGAAGACGGAATTCGACCGTTTCGGCGGAGTCTCGGACAGGGCTGGCGTATATGGTCGGGATGATTCGAGAGTGTGGATTACCGCGAATTCCGGACGAGGGCTTCGAGTTCGGAGAGTCGGGTCTCGAGGAGGGCGTTTTTTTCTTTAAGCGACTCGATTTCCTTTTCCAATCCCGATGTTTTAGCCGAAACGGCCTTCACTCCGGCGAGCGCTATGCCGGCTTCGTCGATGAGGGCGATGGATTTATCGGATTCCCCCAGGCCGAAGGACGCTCGGAAATCTTCCGCGTACGGGCCGACGTGTTTGATTCAAGCCCCTTCCGATCTGTAGTTCCATTTTTCTACCGGAAGACGGTCGATTTTTTCGAGAATTTCTTGAAAATCCAGAGCTTCGTAGTTTTCCTTCGAGGCCTTGCTCGAGGCTCCCTGTAAGACTCCTCAAGCGGTCCAGAGGGGGACGCTGCTCGCGAGGTTCCAGCTGGCCGTAGAGTTGTTGGACGCGTACCAAGTCGCCCCGCCGCCCCCGAATCCGAGAAGGGCGTTGGTCGTGCCGTATCCGTCGTGGATCCACGAGGCGTTCTTATAGTAAAGCCCCGACGCGAGATACGTGATGCCGTTGTGCGGAAGAACCGAGAACACGTCGTTCGATTGGGACGAATATGCGAGAAACGGACTCGTGGCGCCCTGATTCGCATCTACTACGAGCGTACTGGCGGGTGACGTCGTGCCGATTCCGACGTTGCCGAGCGGGTCGATGGTCATCCGCCGCGTATGGGAAACGCCACCCTTGTGGGTAATGAAATGGATGCTGTCGTCGTTCGGGCTGCCGGAATTGGCGAACTCTACGTACGAACCGCCGGACGATCCGGTAATCATGTCTCCGGATGCCGCACCGATGCCGATGAACCGGCTGAACGCCGTGCCGCTATGTCTTCCGATGAGAACGTTTCCGGTCACTTCAAGTTTTTGGGCGGGACTATTGGTTCCGATGCCGAGATTGCCGTTACGCAACCTCATCCACTCGACGTTCGCCGCGTAATTCATGAATCGGAGTCATGGCGTCGATCAGTCCTCAATGCTTCTGATTTGTCCTCCAGCCGCGACGTTCGTTCCGTCGCCGATGGCGATACTGTTTTGGGCGACGACCACGTTTTGTCCGGCAATGAGCCGGGTTCCGCCCACGTATCCGTTCACCTCGAGCTTGTTCGTGGGGTTCGCCGTCCCAATTCCCACGTTTCCCCCAGAGTACGAGAGTGCTGAAGTCCTCGCATTCAACTCGTCGAAATTATCCTTCACCTGCGTCCACATGCCGACGGTGAGTTTGTCGCTCGAAGTCACCGCCGAAAGGCCGGAGTAGGCCGAATATCCCACGGAGAGGGCTCCGAGCGTCCCGAAGAAGACGACGGCGGAAAGGAAAGGGCGTTTGAAGTTTCGCATAGAAAAGGGGATTATAAAAATGACGTTCGCCCGACAATTCTGCCGATTATGGGGAAACCAGTACCATATGGGCCGTGCAATATGCCGTTCCGGTAAAGGCGTTGGCAAGAAACCGCATGTCCAGGTAGTCGGTGGTCCCGTTGAGGTAGACGAACTCGTTCATGTACATCGACGTCGTATAGGCGCCCACATAATAGCCATCCTGTAGACGGCTATTGGCAGCGATGGAGGAGCCGTTCTTATAGAGATAGAAGTACAGGGTGTGTGCCCCTCCGGCATTGGCCGCCCCGTTGTATCCTACGGTTCCCGAGACCTCGTAATATCCGGCTACGGTCGGCTGGAAGCGGTACGTGGCGGGGTCGAAAAATCCGGATGGATCGTACTGGTCCGTCATGCGCAAGATGGTCGAGGAGTTGCTCGGAATCGAAGTCGCGACCGCGGCAGTGCTGACGAACGGGGTTTTCGCATACCCCCAATTCGCGAGACCAGATGCGTCCGAGACGAGCGTTTTCCCCGCGCCGGGAGCCCCTCCGGTAATTTTCACTTGCCCCGCGACGTTGAGATTTCCCCCGGTTACCGTCAATACCTGGGTATCCTGTTTCACCGCTTTATTCACCCGGTATGCCAGATCGTTCCACGCACTGGACGTAAGGGGGGCTCCGGGGGCAACGTTCGTAGGAACGTCCGTAAAATCAAGAGCCGCGTACGCGAGAAGGCCGAAGGAGAAAACGGAAAGGAACGAGACGGCGGTAATCTTCGCCAGAGGGGTCTTGATACCAATCGACATGGGAAACTACGATGAATGGCGGATAAGGGATTTCCGGGATAATAACGCTTTTTTTACAAAATAAAACCCCGTTCGAACGGGGTTTTATTTTGAGACGGGAATTACCCCTTCGTATTCTTCTTGCGTTCGTTTTCGGTGAGGTACTTCTTGCGGAGCCGGAGCGAAAGCGGGGTGACTTCCACGTATTCGTCGTCGGCGATGTAATCGAGACAGTCTTCGAGCGTCATCTTGCGGATCGGCGTGAGGCGGATCGCTTCGTCGGCACCGGAAGCGCGCATGTTGGTGAGCTGCTTGTTCTTGGTCGGATTGACGACGAGGTCGCCGCCCTTGAGGTGTTCGCCGATGATCATGCCTTCGTAGATTTCGGTAGCCGGGTCGACGAGGATCGGTCCGCGTTCTTCGAGTTTCCAAAGCGAGTATGCCATGGTCGTGCCCCCGCAACCGGAAATCATCGAGCCGATGTCACGCTTTTCGATGGCGCCCTTGTATTCTTCGTAGTGCGAGAACGACGAATACATGATGCCTTCGCCCTTGGTTTCGATCGTGAAGATCGAGCGGAAACCGAGAAGGCCGCGGGTCGGAACGTCGAATTCGAGGTTCGTGATACCGTTTTCGGTGGACATGTTCTTGATGATGCCCTTGCGCTTCCCGAGCTTCTCGATGATGGTTCCGGAGTTTTCTTCCGGAACGAAGACGACGACGGTTTCGATCGGTTCCATCTTCTTGCCGTTTTCCATGTGGAATATGACCTTCGGGGAACCTACCTGGAGTTCGAAGCCTTCGCGGCGCATCGATTCGATGAGGACCGAGAGGTGGAGTTCTCCGCGACCGGCGACGGTGTAGGAATTTCCATCGGAACCGGCGAAGTCGATCTTGAGGCCGACGTTCGCTTCGGTTTCGCGCTCGAGACGTTCGCGGATATTGCGGGAAGTGACGAACTTGCCTTCTTTTCCGGCGAACGGGGAATCGTTGACGAGGAACTGCATTTCGAGCGTCGGTTCGTCGATATGGATTGCCGGCATCGGTTCGGCATTCGCGTCCATCGAGACGGTTTCGCCGACGTAGATGTCCGGGATTCCGGCGATGGTGACGATATCGCCGGCTTCGCCCTCTTGGACTTCGACGCGCTTGAGGCCCATCGAGGTGAAGATTTTGGAAATCTTTCCGGTACGGCGCACGCCGTCGTTGCCGATGATGGTAACGTTGGAGCCGACCTTGGCGACGCCTTCGTAGACGCGTCCGATACCGAGGCGCCCGAGGTAGTTGTCGTACGCGAGGTTCGCGATCTGCATGCGGAACGGCTTGGCGGTGTCGTTCGGGGCTTCGGCGACCTTTTCGAGGATGGTTTCGAAGAGCGGGGAGATGTCCTTGCGTTCGTCGGAGAGTTTTTTCAAAGCGATGCCTTCGCGGGCGATGGCGTAAACGACGGTGAAGTCGAGCTGTTCGTCGGTCGCGCCAAGCTGCACGAAGAGGTCGAAGACCATATCGACGACTTCGTCCGGACGGGCGGTCGGCTTGTCGATCTTATTGATGATGACGATCGGCTTAAGTCCGAGTTCCAAAGACTTCTTGAGAACGAATTTGGTCTGCGGCATCGGGCCTTCGTAGGCGTCGACGACGAGGGCGACGGAGTCGACCATGCGGAGTACGCGCTCGACTTCCGATCCGAAGTCCGCGTGGCCCGGGGTGTCGACGATGTTGATCTTAGTCCCGCCGTAGGAAACGGCGGTGTTCTTCGCGTAGATGGTAATCCCGCGTTCTTTTTCCTGGTCGTTGGAGTCCATGACGCAGGTATCGACGGCTTCGTTCTCGCGGAACGTTCCGGTCTGCTTGAGGAGGGCGTCGACGAGAGTGGTTTTTCCGTGGTCGACGTGCGCGATAATCGCGATGTTTCGGTATGCCATGTGGGCAAATAAAGGATGAATGCCGCGTTATCGCAGCTAAAAGTACCAAAAAAGGGACCGAAAGGGATCGGTTCCTTCGATAAGTCGCGCGCATTATACGCGAAACGCGCGAAAGTAAAGTTCGAAAAAGGGTTTTCGCGGTGACTCTTCGGGCCATGCCCCGTTTTTTGACGCTCGGTAAAAAGTACGGTAGCATACGTTCGATTATCCGTAACGTCTTCAAGGCGATGCCGAAGATCGATTTCTCCGCCCTCAAAACCGCCGACCTCCGTTCGGCGGCCCCCGTTAACGAAAGCGCGCTTCCGCCCATCGGCCAGGTCGCGGATTCTTCCATGGACGTTTCGACGGCCCCTTCCGTCCCCGCGGCTTCCGCGGCCCCAGTCGCCTCCGCTACCCCCGCACCCGTGGTCCAAGTACCGGCAATCCAGCTACAAGCGGTCGCCGCTCCGGCCCCCGTTGCGGAAGCGCCGAAGTTGCCGACCATGCGGGCCAATAGCCAAACGCACAAGCGCATTTCCCTTACCAGCCTCAAGGCCGGAGGACCTTCCGCCGCCCCGGCCCCAGCGACTCAGTCCGTCCAGACGCCGGCTCCGGCAACCCAGCCACAGGCAACGGTTACCGCCCAGGCAACCGCCGCTCCGCCCGCCCCGGTTTCCCTATCCCCGTCATTCAGTTTCAAAACCGAACGGCCGGCAGTTTCCGTAGAATCGGAGCCGGTTTCCGAGAACGCGCAATCGT
>JAUPLX010000143.1 GCA_030836665.1 Patescibacteria group bacterium | reverse complement strand
TACGAGGAGAAACTCAAGGCCGACGAAGAAAGGATCCGTGAGGAATTTTCCAATAAGGAAGAAGAAATAAAAAAAGACCTCCGCGAAAAAGCGATGTAATGGGCCGAAAAGAAGGCCGCGGAAAAGCTCAAAGAAAAGGAAGTCGAGACGAAAGACCTCGTCGCCCAGCTCGAAGAATTCCGCAAGAAGCAGGACGAATCCGTAAAAAACGAACTCGAACTCCGCAAACGCGCCCGCGAACTCGAAGAAGCCGCTAAAAACGCCGAACTCGAAAACGCCCGCAAACTCGACGAAGAACGGCATAAGCTCGAGACCACGTTACGCGAGGAACAGAAAAAACGCGAAGAAGAAAACGCCCGCAAGTCGCAGGAGGATTTTTCGCGCAAGCTCGAAGAAAAGGAAAAGCAGATGACCCAACTCCGGCAGGCTCTCGACGAGGCCAACCGCAAAGCGACGCAGGGTTCGCAACAGATTCAGGGCGAGGTACTGGAAAACGAACTCAAGGACATTCTCACCCGCAATTTTCCGACCGACCTCGTCGAGGACGTTCCCACCGGAATCCGCGGAGCCGACCTCATCCACCGCGTCCGCGACCCGTATTCGCGCGAACTCGGCATCATCCTTTGGGAATCGAAAAATACCAAGGCGTTCTCCGCCGAGTGGATTAAGAAGCTGAAGGACGACCGCATTCTCGCGAAGGCCGACGTCTGCATTCTCGTATCTTCGGTATTGCCGGAAGGAATCCGCCACTTCGGCCTCTACGAAGGCATCTGGGTTACCGAGCCCGAGTATTTCCTTCCGCTTACCCAGGCTCTCCGCGACAAGATCCTCGCCCTTGCGGAACAAGGCAAGAGTCTCGTCGGACGCGAAGAGAAGATGGAACTCCTCTACGGATACCTTTCCGGTCCGGAATTCCGTGCGAAAATAGAGAACGTCATCGGGGCGTTTCGCTCGATGAAGGACGATCTCGATGCCGAAAAGCGCTCCATGCAGCGCATTTGGAGCAAACGCGAGAAGGAACTCGAACGCATCATCAACAATACTTCCATGCTCTACGGCGACATGCAGGGCATCATGGGGGCGAATCTCGGAAAAATCGAATATCTCGAACTTTCCGCCGGGGACGGGGGAGAAGGGGATTCGGAAAAAGACGGCGAATAGGGTTTTTCCTACTTCCCGTCCAACCGGAATCCGAGGGTTTTTTCGAACGTTCCGTTCGTGATCGTTACGGTAGGCTTTACCGAATTCGTCCCGATGCCGACGACCGAAGTGGTGAAATACGCCCCGTATTCGCGATTTCCGGATTCGGCATCGGCGGACGTTCCGCTTCCGGAGAAATTTTTCAACGTGATTTTCGGCGCGGATTCCCAATCGTACGTTCCCGTATACGCGGTTCCGGTAAGGCATTCCGTTCCGCCGCTCCCGAACCATGCGGACACTTTCGTACCCGAAGGAACGGACCTGAGATAGGGGATGCCGAACGACGATACGCAGGTTCTGACCGAAAGGAGGAGATCGGAGGATTCCCGGTCGTCTTCGGCTTGGGATGCCTGCCTCCCTCCCGTGGAAATGAGCGCGGACGCCCCGAGGAGCGATACCGATATGATAGCTACCGCGAAAATGATTTCCGCGAGCGTGAAAGCGCTCCGTTTTCCGAAACGCCCTCCCGTATCCGGAAAGGCGTTTTCGTTCCGTAACGGATTTGGACTATTTCGCATAGGCGCTTCGAATCACCGAATCGAAGATGTCGGAAGAAATGGAACGGTCGCCTTCGATCGTCAACGTGCTTCCCGAGAGCGAAAGGTACGTTATGCCGTTTTCGGCGTCCTCGTAGAATCCGTTTTCGCCGTCTTGGAGTTTCGGGAGGGTTTTTCCCTTGTAGAATTTGATCTTCACTTCGGAAAGCTCGTAGCTTTCCGGCGATGCCGCCCTTCCCACTCCGACCGAGTGCGTCGCTCCGTCCCGAGCGCCGAATCCGGAAAAGTAGCTTTTCTTCGGCAACGTGAATCCGTATCCGACCGAATCGTTCGCGTAAGGGAGTCCTACTGCGGATCCGGTCGAAGCCGTCGCGGAAGGAATTTCCCCGGTTCCGGAATCCGAAGCGCCGCCGGTTTTGCAACTTCCGGGTTTGGCGGTAACGTTCATGCGCTTCGCCGCGCAAGCGTTCGGATAGGTGTTCCCGTCCTCTCCGCATACCGGATCGTACTCGTCGGTACATATCGTTTCCGTGCCGGAACCGGCTTCCTCCGAGAATATGCCGTTCGCGACCGCGGGGGTTTCCGGCTTCGTCGGAGTTTCCGCACCCGATCCTTCTTCCGCCGGAACCGTTGGAACTGCCGCAACGGGTGCGACGGATTCGAGACCTTCCTCGGCGGTCTTTACCGTTTCGGTTTTCGCCGTCGGATTTCCGGTTACGGGGGCTTCGGTTTTTTTTCGCGGCGTCGCTATGACGACGAGGGCGAATACGATGAAGATCGCGAGAAAGAGGGGGAGGAGGACTTTTTTCATAAATGGACTGATAGGGAACCTTCGTATGACATCATAGTCCAAGGAACATTTTCGTAAATGCGGTTATGTCTTTATTGCGGAGAAAATCCCTTTTCAAGAAAAAAAGAAAGAGTACGATGTCGTCATACTTTTAACATGGATAAGCATGCGTCGCAACAAGAAGTCTGCTCCCAATCTCTCCAAAACGGTTTCTTCTATCTTCTTCCGCGTCTTTCGCCGTGCCCTTTCCCGCGACGGACGCGCCCATCATGGAACCCCCCATAGCCTCTCCGCCTTCACCATCGCCGAGCTCATCGTCGTCATCGCCATCCTCGCGGTGCTCGCCACGATCGGCTTCCTCGCGCTCTCCGGGTACCAGCGGGACGCCAGGGAAGCCGCCGCCAGGGCGAACCTCGAAACCGTGTACAAGGCCATCGCCTCCGAGTCCGCCGCTACCGGCAACTCCCCCCGCTACTACGTCGTCCACGACCCGGCCTTCTCCCTCTCCGGGGCGGTGGTCGTCTTCGGGGATTCTCCCGTCATGCTCGCGGGAGGCGCCTGGGACGCCCCCGGCACCAACTACTCCGCCGGCAACCCGGACTACGCGAAGCTCAGGCTCGACCGCGAGAAGTTCAAAATCGTCGCGTGGGGTTCCCGCTTCCCGGGACTTTCCGCCGGAAACCCGCCCGCCGCCCTCTGGCGGGCTTTCGGCTTTTCCGCTTCCGCGGAAACCGCCACCGACCCGAACTACTTCCTCGTCGGCGCCGCGGACGCGCTCGACGCTTCCGGGACGAAGCCCCGCGTACGGAGCTACGCCCAAGTGGCCGCCCTCCTCCCGTCGGAAACCGCCGTCGTCGTCGGCGACTACCCCGTCGGCCTCACGCCGGATTCCCCGGGAGGCCTCGTGAAGGACGTCGCCGACCCTTCATCCACCGGCGCGCTCATCGACGGGGCGACCGTAGGCTCCGTCCCGGGCTGCGACGCGGACGGCGACTTCTCCGGATACAACGTCTCGGCGATGGAAAGCGGCGAATCGAAACCCGTTTCGAAAACCACCGCCAACGGCCGGATCGACGCTACGGCGTACTGCTCCTTCGGAGCCCTCTCGGTCTCCTCGGAAGCCGCGACCTGCGATGACACGTACGTCCCGGTAGCCGGACCGGCCTGCGCGAAGAACGAGTGCGGAGGCACCGCGCCTTCCGGCACCGCCCACACCGAATCCAACGCCAACGACCAGACGCTCGGTACCGACTGGCACTATTCCGCCACCGCCGGAACCTGCACCTACGCTTGTAACTCGGGCTACTCCTGGGACGGTTCTTCCTGCAAGGCGGACTGTGCCGGTTCCGCTTCCGACGTCCACTTGGGCGTGACCTACGCGCTCTCCTCGGTCCCGGCCCTCGTCCACGGCGCTTCGGCCTCGTTCTCCGGTACCGCCGCCTTCGGCGCGTCCCCCGCGAACGGCGAACTCACCGCAGCCTTCGCCTACTCGTGCTCCGACGGAACCCTCGCGAAGACTTCGACGGACGGTTCGGGCTCGTGCCAGGCGAACTATACGTGGAACGCCAACTGGACCGCCCCTTCCTGCGAGGCCGATGCCCGCACGTTCTCCTGCACGGCCAAACCCGCGACGGGAACCGTCTGGAACTCGGTGGACTCGTACCAGCAGACGTGGAACGGCAGCGCGTGGTCGCCCGCCGACTCCGCGACCGCCTATTCCACCACCGCGAGCGCGACCGCCTGTAACTACCAATGCGCTTCCGGATACGGATGGGACGGCTCCGTCTGTCAAGTTACCGTCGACGCTTCCTGCGGAACGGCCCATGCCGCCGCCACCTATTCCTACCCGACTGCCGACCATTGCGCCCAGGGAACCAAGGCCGACGTCGATACGGTGGCTTCCGACGGAGGCTTCGACTGGACCTGTGCCGGAGCGTACGGGGGAACCGCCGCCACCTGCTCGGCCCCGAAGAAGGTCGACGGCGTCTGCGGAAGCAGTAACGGCGCGACCCTGACCGCCGCGCCTTCCACGAACCTCTGTTCGATCGGAACGGCGAGCCTCGTCACCGGCACCGGCCCGTGGAACTGGACGTGTTCGGGCGTCAATTCAGGCAACCAGGCTTCCTGTTCCGCCCAGATAGCTTCGTATGCCGTGACCTTCGACGGCAACGGAGGATCCGGGCATTCCCCGACGACCAAGTCCGTGAACCACGGAGCGCAGGTCGGAACCCTTCCAAGCAATCCTACGCGCACGGGATATACCTTCAACGGCTGGTTCACCGCGACCTCCGGAGGAACCCAGATCACCACGGCGACCGTCGTCACCGCCGCCGTCACCTGGTACGCGCAGTGGACCGCCTCCTTCACCTGCGGAACTACGATCTCTGTCGGAGGATACGCCTACGCGACCAAGCTCGGACCGGACGGAAAGTGTTGGACTTCCACGAACATGAAGCATACGCCTTCCGCCGGAAACCGCTGGTGCTACAGTAATCTTGAATCGAACTGTACCACCTACGGCGCCCTCTACGACTGGACCGCCGCGACCAGTACCCTCTGTTCCCAGCTCTGAACCGGATGGGCGCTCCCGACCGACGCGCAGTGGACCGCCCTCACTACTGCCTGAGCTACCGGATGGCTCGGGAACAAGCTCTCGGGAATCGTATCGAGTTTGCCAGGTGTCCGTCTTTCCGACGGCTCGTTCGATTATCAGGGTATACTCGGGTATTGGTGGTCGTCTACCCAGTATGATGCCTCCGCTGCGTGGGACCGTTATCTGGATTCCGATTATCTTACCGCTGATCCAGACGTTGCCTATAATACACACGGTTTCTCGGTCGTCTGTATCAAGAACTAACCCGTACCCCAGAGTAGCCTCTCTCGCTTCACGATTCATCTTTCGTCCTCTTCGTCCCTTCGAATTCTCATTTCATTTGCGAGTACGGAATTCGGTAGTAATATCCGGTTTCGTTATTGGATATTTAAGAAACGCATGCTCCGCCTCCACAACACCCTTACCCGCGAACTCGAAAATTTCCGCCCCCTCCGGCAGGAAAACGTAAAGGTCTATTACTGCGGCCCGACCCCGTACAACTACGCCCATATCGGCAATCTCCGGACGTACCTGTTCGAAGATTTCGTCGTGCGCACGCTCCGGTATCTCGGATGGCGCGTAGACACCGTCATGAACGTGACCGACATCGACGACAAGACCATCCGCGATTCTTTGAAACAGAACGTCGCCCTCAAGGAACTCACGGAAAAATATACCGAGATATTCCTCGAAGACATCCGAAGGCTCCGAATCGTCCCGGCGGACAAGATCGTTCCGATTTCGACGCTCGTGGACGATATGGTCGCCATGATCCAAAAGCTCATCGACCGCGGATACGCCTACGTCTCCGATGACGGCAGCGTTTACTATTCGATTTCCAAATTCAAAAAGTACGGCGAACTCGCGCATCTCGACATGTCGGGCATGAAATCGAGCGTCCGCATCGACAACGACGAATACGAAAAGGATTCCGTCGCCGATTTCGCTCTCTGGAAAGCCTACGACGAAGCCGCCGACGGCGAGAACCGATGGGTTGCCAAGCTTACCGTCGAAGGAAAGGAAACCGAACTTCCGGGGCGTCCGGGGTGGCATATCGAATGCAGCGCCTGCAATATGAAACACCACGGCCCGCAGATCGACATCCACATGGGTGCCATCGACAACCTTTTTCCGCACCACCAGAACGAGGTCGCCCAAACCGAAGCCTGCACCGGCAAGCCTTTCGCCAAATATTGGATGCACGGCGGACACCTTCTCGTGGACAATAAGAAGATGGCGAAATCCGCGGGAAATTTTTACACTCTCCGGGACGTAGTGGAAAAAATCGGTGCCGACAAGGAAGAACTGGTATGCCGAGGATTCCGCCTCATGGCCCTACAGACCCAGTACCGGGAGAATTTCAATTTCACGTTCGACCGTCTCGACGCATCGATGCGCACCGTTTCCGGTTTCGACGAAACCTTCCGCCGCCTTTCGCGCTACGACGCGAAGGAAGGCAAAGTGAACCGCGATTTCCGAAACGAACTCCAGGGGTACGTCCAGGCGTACGTCGAAGCCCTCGAAAACGATTTCTCCACCGCCGAAGCCCTCGCGGTCGTATTCGCGTTCCAGACGTTCGTCAACGCGTCGATCGACTCGAAGAAAATGACCCTTCCCGAAAAGGAATCCGTCATCGAGATGTTCCGTTCGTTCGATTCCGTCCTCGCGCTCTTCGATTTCGCGCTCCTCGAAGCGGTCGCCGTAGATCCGGAACTCGACATGATGCTCGAAGACCGCAACGTCGCCAAAGCCTCCAAGGATTTCGCTACCGCGGACGCCCTCCGCGACGAAATCCTCGCCAAAGGCTACCGCATCGTCGATACGAAGGACGGATCGTTCCTCGAGCCCGTTTAGGAAGGGCGTTTCATCGGAAGGATTTCCTTCGCCGGGATGAAGATTCAAAAAAGCGTCAACGCGCGGCTTTTGCGGAGGTTTTCGTATTTGCGGATGTCTTCGTTCATCATGTCGAATTCGTTTTTCGCGACGCCTTCGTAGTGCATCCAAATGCTTCGCGCATAGAGGAAATTTCCATCGTGCGAGATTCCGCGGATGCGGACGGAGAGGCTCATGAGAAAGCGGAATTTCGAAGAAATCCTCGCGTCGTTTTCCAAAATGTCGTATACCGAATCGACGTTCGTGACGATGGCGGAACGGTGGAGTTTCACGAGTTCGGCGTAGATTTCGTCTTTCGGCGCGTGACGGCGGATGGTTTCGACGATGACGGGAATCTTGTCGACCTTATGGAAAAACACGTCCAAAAGGGCCTTCGAACTCTTTTCGATACGGCTCCGGAGCCGCGCGAGGGCGACCGCGCGGATTACCGTGGCGATAATGAAAGGGGCGAACAGGACGAGGAGCAGGACGGAGGTCGGAATTTCGTAGGGCATGGTGCTTCGGGTGAAGTTTTTCACAGTTTACACGGAATCTTCGTTTCGTTCAACACGAACCGTTGCATACGTCCGCGAAATCGTTATGCTTCGCGGCATGCGTAGACACGAACTCATATTCCGGCTTTGCCGCGTTCCCGTCGAGGCGGCGGTCGTCTTCGGCGCGTTTTACGCCGGACGCCAGATACGTCTCGTCACCGACCTCATCCCGGGCGTCCAGCTCCCGATCCAGCGGATTACCGAATCCCAGCTGTTTTTTTTCGCGGCGTCCGGAGCCGCGATGTACGTGCTGATTTCGTTTCTCCGAGGCGCGTACCGGATATCCTACGACGACGAATGGGGTATCGAGGGATTTTTGAAAACCGTATCGATTTCGTTTTCGTGGTTCCTCTACTACTTGGAGCTCGCGTATCTCGGAACGGGATACCTCACTCCCGTGGAAATCCCCCGTCTCATCATCTTCTTCGCGCTCGCGCTTTCGGTTTTGGGCGTTTCGTCCGTTCGTTTCGCTTTTTCGAGCATCCGCTCGGCACTCCTGCGCGGAGGCTGTTTTCCGGCACGTAAGATTCTCGTGCTTTCGGGTGGCGACCAAACGGAAGTGCTTTCGGAAATACGGGAAAACCCCGGATACCGCATCGTGGGATTCGCCAATTCCAAACCGACCGAAATTTCGTATTTCGGAAACAAGGCCAAGGTCATCGAAGCCTGCCGGAACCGCGAGTTCGAAGAAATCGTCTCGCTCGATTCCGACTTTTCGAAGGCCGATTTGGAAGAGATATTCGACGTTGCCCGCACGTACGGCATCGCGTACCGCTACGCCGACCGATTCCTCCTTTCGGAATCCCGAAAAACCGAAGTGACGTTCCTATCGGGCGTTCCACTCGTCGAAGTCGTCAGTATCGGGCTCTGACCTTGGGGAAGGATCCTCAAACGCGCTTTCGACATCTCCGCTTCCCTCGTCCTCATCGCCGTCCTTTCGCCGGTTCTCGTATCGGTAGCGTTCCTCGTTTGGGTATCGGATTTCCACGCCCCCGTATACCGGAGCGTCCGGGTAGGGCGTCTCGGACGGACGTTCGCCATGTTCAAATTTCGGTCCATGCGTCCCGATGCGGAAAAGCTCAAGACCAAACTGCTGAAGAAAAACGAGCGCGTCGACGGACCGCTTTTCAAGATCGAGAACGATCCGCGCATCACCCGCATCGGCAAGTTGCTCCGCCGGTTCGACATCGACGAACTTCCCCAGCTTTTCAACGTGCTTTTGGGCGACATGAGCCTCGTCGGTCCGCGCCCGCACCTTCCGGAAGAAGTCCGGCAATACGAAGAATCCCAAAAACGCGTCCTCACCCTCAAGCCCGGAATCACCGGCATGGCGCAGGTTAACGGACGGCACCGGAACAGCTTCGAAGACGAGGTGAGGTTCGACGTTTTCTATATCGAAAACTGGAGTCTCGCGCTCGATCTGAAGATACTGTTCAAGACCGTCGCCGTCGTCGTTTCGAAATAGGGGGATTTTCGATCGCCGCTTTCCGTAATTTTTCGAATCGCATGGGTTTTTCCGATTTCACTCCCGCCTCGCACGGACGTGCCAAGCCGATAACCAAGGCGGCCATGCGCCGCATGGCCGAAAAGTTCGCCCATGCCGATGAACTTTCCAAAGAGTTGCGCGCCAAGGAAGAAGAAGAAAAGAAAAAAGCCGCCGAGGAATTCGACGGACTTCTCGGCGGTCTGTAGGCGGTTTACCGGTCGCCCGAAGCGAGCGGTCCGATGCCTTTGCGTACGATTTCGACGTATCGGGCTTTGAATACGCCATTGACGAACGGCGCGAGTTTTTCGGCGAAATTCCGCCGTTCGGCACTCGTAAGTCCCGCGAGTTCTTCTCCGGACGCGACG
>JAUPLX010000016.1 GCA_030836665.1 Patescibacteria group bacterium | reverse complement strand
TCGAAGGCGACGTTCCGAAGCACCGATTCGGCGGATCCGTAACGGGATTCCGCGAGGGAATTCGCGAGAATGGAGAATATTTCGTCGGCGGTACGGCCCCGTAAATCCGCAACGAGGGCTTCCCGCGTGGCAACGTCGGGCACTTCCAATCCCCCGATACTGGGTAAAGACGGCAGAACCCGTTCGGGGGTGGCGATTTTGCCACCCGAACGGAATTCTTCGAATTCTATGTCAGTACCGCAGCGGGGAGACATGGAAGGGGCGATTAGCGCTTACTGGATTGGGACGTGAACCCCATCTTCACCTTTCCGGCACCGTCGAGAAGCTTGGCATGCCATTCGGCAATCGTTTTCTGGCGAGCCTGGATGTCGTCGACGGAAATAAGGATGCCGGAGAAGATTTCGTCGAGACGTTCCGCCGTGAGACGGAAATCGGGATCGAATTTCGATTCGAAATCGAAATCGTGGCGAATGGCCTGGGCGAACGCGCCGACGTGGCTCGTCGTAAAATCCGTCATGCGGGGAACGAATTCTTGGAGCACCGCCCCTTTTTTGATTCCGGCTTTTTCCAAGACGGGAACGAGCCCGTTGCAATCGAGGTGCGATTCGAGCGCATGACTGAGGAGCTCCTCCGGAAGCGGAACGTCGAAGCGGATGATGGAATCGATGCGGTTGGGGCGGATAAGGCGTTCGGAAAGGCGTTCCGGGTAGTTCGTCGTCGTAACGACGGTGACCGGAATCGATCCTACCCCTTCGAAGAAGTTCGTCAATGCCTGGGTGACTACGTCGGATTTCCCCCCTTCTTCATTGATGATGGTTTCGATATCCTCGATAATGAGGATGATGGGGAGTTTCGTATTCTCATGGATGTCGGAGAGACGCTTTTTGAAATCGGAAGCGTTCTTCGAGAGGATGTCCACGAGATCCATGATTCCCATGTTGACAGTGTTCGCGTTGAGGTGGAGCTTCTGATCCCCGATCGCGAATTCCTTCTTCGAGATGAGATTGAGGAGGAATTGGGATTTTCCGGTTCCGTAGAGCCCGACGAGCACCGTATGGCGGGCACGGCCCGGTTTTCCGTGTTCCTCGTGGTACTCGCGGGAAAGCGGCCAGACGATCTGCTTGAGGAATTCGCGGTACTGCTTTTCGAACACGGAGATGTCGAAAGTGGTGACGTTCTCGGTGGAAAGGCGGTTATACGCCCGGTAAATGAGCGTCCAGAGCTGTTTGGGGTCGAGAAAATCGCCATGTCCGATGAATCGGGAAGTCTGGGCGAGAAGGAAAAGGAACTGATCCTGCGGAAGGTCGGTGGAAATGCGGACGCGGTACTCCCCGTCGCGCTCGGAAGGTTTGAGGAGAAGGAGATTGGTATTCTCAAAATCCTTCGCGTCCGAGAAAAAGCCCACGTACGATTGGCGGCCGGCGGAAGTCTTTACCGGATGACGGAATTCCTTCGGACGAGAAGATACGGCGAGAAGGTCAGGAACGGCGCTCCGGAGGGTGGAAGCGAGTTCTTTGAGCTTGGCGAAACCGAAATCCGCGGGAACGACCCATTCGAATACGTGGTGGGCGATGTCCACGAGTTCCGGCTTGCCGTCGCCCGTAGTCGAGGGTTTGCCGTTCGGACCCGATTTTTGGAGACGGAACTGGCAAAGGTTGTAGAAATCGGGGAATTGCAATCCGAGGCCGTGCTTCTCGTCCATTTGGCGGACGGCTTCGAAAAAGTAATTCCCGAAGACGTACTTCATTTTCGCGTCGCCGTAGAGCTTGATGCCGAGGTAGGTCGAGATGTCGTAGAGAAACCAGTTCGGATTGATGAATCCGTTGGAATCCACTTCGCGAAGTTCGAGATCGAGTACCGACGCCACTTTGGCGTTGACCGGCTTATCCAGGGGCGCGAGGAGGTTGGACGCGAGATTCTGTTGCCCTTCGGCTTCGGTTTGTCCGATGGAACGGCGCAGTTTGGCGACGTTGAAACGGAGTTCCGGATGGCTTTCGGCGAAATCGATGAGCGTCGGGATGTCGAGGCCGAACTCGGCGGAAAGTTCGTCGAGCGTATCGTAGCTCGCCTGGTTCGTGAAGAACGCCCGATGGAAATGCAACGCGGGATCCCCCATTCCTACGGTCTCCTGCAGACTTCCGATAAGGTCTTCCGGATAGACCGAAAGTGCCGTATGGATGGCGCGCAGACGGTTTTTCACGTAGCGCTTGCGGTCTTCGCCGGACGTGAGGCGGGCATCTTTTTCTTCCTGTGAAAACGCGTCGTAACGGTTTCCGATTTCCTGTTTCAAAAGGAACGTGGCATGTTTCCGGCGCGAAAACTCGGTCAGCGCGAGCATTTGGGCGACGTCGAGGTTTTCCGCCTCGGACATCGAAACGCGCATGATCTTGCTGTATTTCTTGAGGGTCGAATAGAACGCGAGGAAGAACGCCTTCTGCACCTCTTCGTCTTCATTGGCGACGGTTTTCAATGCGCTCCGGACGGCATCGGCACGCTTTTTCGCATCGACCTGGGAATCCTTGCTCAAAACGGAGAGGTTGGAAAAGGTTTCGGCGGCGAAATTGAGTTTTTGCGCGGAAAGGGCGACGGAGGACGGCTTCGGCTGGGCGGGAGCGGGCGTTCATTCGTCCCCAAGGACGGATTCCGGAAGTTTATCGCGGGCGTTCATTCGAAAATGTTATCGGGTCAACCTTGTCGTTATAACGGGATGGTTGACAATGTCAAAACGATATGGGAAAGAAAACCAATAATACCAAGGCGGAGAGAAAAACTCCAATTTAAAAAATCCCCACTTTCCGGTGGGGATTTTCCATTTCGACGGCTTATTTCGCCGCCGATAAGGAAGCGTCGAGAATGGCGAAGAATTCTTCCACGCTCTTGAAATCCACGATCTGGTCGTTGAAGTAGGCCGACGGGGTATGGTCGAGCCCGAGACGGTCGCCCTCGGCCCGGTCTTTGGAAATGCGGGAAAGGTACCAGTTTTCCGAAAGGCATTTTCCGAATTCCGCCAAATCGGCGATACCGGCGGCTTTCGCGACTTCGATACGTTCGGCGTCCGTTACGTCGGCGTTCGTCTTGGTTCCTTCGAGAGCGTACATGCCCTCGGAAAATTCGAGGTATTTCCCCATGGAGAGGGCGCACATTCCCGCTACCGCGTCGCCCTCGGCGTTTTGGTGCTGGGGAAGCGGGTAATTCTTATATACGAGCGAGATTTTTCCGGCATCGGCGTACTCCGAGCGGAGTTTCGGCTCGATGAGGGAATGGAATCTCTGACAAGCGGGACACTGGTAGTCGGAAAATATCTTTACTTCGACCTTCGCCTCGGCCTTCCCGAACGCCGGGGATTCGATGTCTTTCGCTTCGGTCGAAACGCGCGGAGCGGTCAGGGTGGACGTAGGGGACGCCGGAGTACAGGAAGCGAAAACGAGCGATGCGAACGTTGCCGCGAGGATGAGTTTTTTCATAGGGAAAAGTGGATACGGGAGAGAGCATAAGCAGAAAGCGGAATCCGTAAAGCCGGCTTGCGAAGAGGAAGGAATGCGCTACTATGCACCGTTGCCGGAAATCCCGGAACGATATCCCATCCCTTACTGATACGAACCATGTCCTTCGAACTTCCCGAACTTCCTTACTCCACGGATGCGCTCGCTCCTTGGATTTCAAAAGAAACCCTCGAACTGCACCATGGCAAACACCACAAGGCTTACGTCGATAATTTGAACGGCCTCGTGGCCGGAACGGAACTCGAATCGAAATCCCTTGAGGAAATCGTACGGACCGCGGCTCCGGGCCCCATTTTCAATAATGCCGCGCAAATTTGGAACCATACGTTCTATTTCGAGTCGCTTTCCCCGAACGCCGGGGGCGAACCCTCCGGAACGCTTGCCGGGCGCATCGCGTCGGATTTCGGTTCTTTTGCCGATTTCCGCGCGAAATTCTCCGAAACCGCCGTAAAGACCTTCGGGGCCGGATGGGCATGGCTCGTAAGGAAACCGGATGGGACGCTCGCCATCGTATCGACCTCCAATGCCGCCACCCCCCTTACGGGAGAAGACATCCCCTTACTTACTTGCGACGTCTGGGAACACGCCTACTACGTCGATTACCGCAACCGCCGAGCCGAATACGTCGAGAAATTCTGGAACCTCGTCGATTGGGAAAAGATCGAAAACCGGTTCGGGGAGTAATCGGCCGCCGCGGATGTTCAACGATACGAAAAAGGCCGTCCGTTTTCCGGGGCGGCCTTTTTCACTATTTTTGGGAAAGTCCGAGCGAACGTATGGAACGTTCCAACTTTCCCCGGATGTCGGAATACCGTTCGAGCCATACTTTCGGAGATTCGGATTCGGAACATTTCTTTCCGAAAACCCGAAGGAACGCGTTCGTGACGTACAGGACGGCATTATCAAAATTCTTTCGGATATCCGGATGTTTGGCAAGCTCCGGGGAAATTTCCGCGAGCGCCGCGATACGGTCACCGATGAACGCGATCTTCGGGAAATTCGCTTCGTCCAATTTGACCGTTTCGAGCAATTCGACGGCCCGGGCAACGAATACGAATTCGGCTTTGAGCGTTTCCAACGCGGCATCGAGACGTTCTCGCGCCTCCGCGATCTCTTGTTCGGACGGAACGCCTTGGACGATCTTATCCAATTCGCCGTCGATAGAGTCAGTACGTCCGGGATAATTTCCGGCGTTCGCGTCAATGGACATTATTCGGTAACGTTATGGATGAATTCGGCCAAAGCGCGCGAATCGTCGACGATTTCGTCGATGGCTTCGCGGATGTCCCGAAGGAGGGATGCGGCATGTTGGAGTCGCTCTTCGATCATGGAGGCGGAATCGGGAAAGAAATCGATTACCTTTCCATTTCACCATATGCGCCCGGGTTTTGTAAAATTTTAAGCGTTCCACGAAAAATCCCCCGGAAAACCGGGGGATTTCATCGCGGACGAGCAATTACGCTACGTCTACGTTGATGGCCTGAGGACCCTTCTTACCTTGTTCGATGTCGAAGGTAATAGCCTGACCTTCTTCGAGAGCTTCGAAGGTGGAGGCACCACCGATAACACCGGTGAAGTGGAAGAAAACATCGGAAGATCCATCTTCCGGGCGAGCAAATCCGAATCCGGATTCTTTCTTGAGCTTCTTAACGGTTCCCTGCATGAGGAGAAAAAAGAAAAAGTAATTCCGTATATGCTTCGCCCCCTTCATCGCTTCGGGTAGGTTCCGACCTATACGGGGGACAGTGTACTACGTTTTTGGAAAAGCAAAAGTTTTTTAAAAAAAGGATACGGGGCATTTCCGAGGAAACCCCGTAACAATGCCTACGAAATGGTAATCGAATCTCCGACGGAAAAACCGTAAAGCGCGATTTCTCCGGAAGGAATCTCTAAAACGTACCGGGATTTTGCCGGAGGAACGGCTTCTTCGAATTCTTTTCAGCGGCATGCG
Source organism: Patescibacteria group bacterium (assembly GCA_030836665.1). Classification (GTDB taxonomy): domain Bacteria; phylum Patescibacteriota; class Gracilibacteria; order BD1-5; family UBA2023; genus JANJWP01. Next base: position 93 of record JAUPLX010000016.1, on the reverse strand, counting down.
GGAAGCGATGCCGTATGGACGACCGTATTGCCGTCGCCGATCCATATGGCATCGAGCGGGATTCCGGTATCCTTCATCCAGATCGCCCATATG
>JAUPLX010000142.1 GCA_030836665.1 Patescibacteria group bacterium | reverse complement strand
CTGGAAATGATCAAAAACCTCTGATGGAAGAACGTGATGAAATTCTTCGGGGTCGGAGTCCTCGGACTCGAATACCTCTCCATAGCCGCCGGAGTACTGTCTTTCGTATTTTCGGAAATAGGAAGCAACTTCCCCACCGCCCGATATGCCGAGACGAATTCCGATTACGCCCGAAATTCGCTCCAAGGGTCGTCGGAATCTTCGTTCGGAGGCGTTTCAAAATCCGCCCCTTCCCCCGCCTACGACGGTTACGAGGAATCCAAACCGGAATCCCCCGTAGCCCAATCGCTCGAAATCAAGAGCTACGACGCTTCGGTACGCACGTCGGATCCGAAATCTTCTTGCGACGCGTTCGTTTCGAAGATCGACCGGAATTCGGCTACGGTGGAAAACATCAATTCCGGCAAGGCGTACTGTTCGCTTACGGTACTCGTTAAGAAAGAAAAGGAGGGGGAGTTTCTGAATCTCTTGAAAGAAACCGGGCTCCACGATCTGCAAACCCGGATCTCGAACATTCGGAAAAGTTACGCCGACGTTTCCGACCGCGTGACCGAACTCGAAAAACGCCTTACGGAAAACGAGGCGCTCCTCACTTCGACGAAAACCCAATACGACCAGCTTTGGGAAGCGCTCAAAACGAAGAACGTATCGGCGGAATCGATTGACGCGCTGAATCGCATCATCACGAACAAGTCCGACCTCATCGCCAAGTTCTCCCGCGAGCGGATAGCGTTGCTTCAGGAAATCGACGCATTAAAAAAACAGAAAGCCGACTACGAGGAGCGTCTCGCGAACGTGGAATTCTCCGTTCGATTCGAAAAATACGCGCTCGTAGATTGGGAAAACGTACGCGACCGATGGAACGCCGACATGCGCGAACTCGTCTCCACGGCCGATGATACCTTCCGCAACCTGACGGTGAATCTGGGCAGTTTCCTCCTTAAGACGCTCAACGTCGTCATCTACGTCGTCTTCGGGGCGTTCATTACCCTCGCCGGAGGAAAGCTCCTCTGGAAGATGGGACGGCGGATTCTGTTCGGGAAAGAAAACGTGACGAAAAAGCTGGGGAAATAAAAAGCTCGATAATGAAATAAAGCCCCCGATTTCTCGGGGGCTTCGGGGTTTCGGTGTCGTCCACCCTATTTTTTCTGGGGAATGACACTCAGATGTTTTTCAGATACGGTTCGCCCGCAAGGAGCGGAACCGCGGCATCCCGCGCAGTGGTTTGCGGCTCGGATTCGGATTCGGATTCTTGGCTAGGGCCTTTTCCAAATCCATCAGCACGGCACGCGGTATTATGACGTTGACAATCAGTCCGAACGCGACCATGAACGCCCCGAACCAGAACGCGCGCTCGCCTGCCATGAACCAGGCGCCGGCGATTCCGAGCGCGTAGCCCTGGATTGCGAGAAGATCCGTCTTCGCGGGTTTCAGGAACAGCGTCATCCAATCATTTTTCATGTCCGTCTCCTTTTGGTGTGTGTTTGACTCATATCTAATACTGAAATAAATTTATTTGTCAAACATATGGAGCGAGCGATTAAGAAAATCCCCCCGATTTCTCGGGGGGATTTTCGTTGGAATCGATTATTGCTGCGCTTCGATACGGATGCCCGGGCCCATGGCGTTGCAGACGTAAACGGTGTTTACGTAGGCTCCGCTCTTCACTCCTGACGGCTTGATATCCTTGACGGTCTTGAGGAAGAATTCGAGGTTTTCCTTGAGTTTCTTCGGACCGAACGAGAGCTTTCCGATAATGGAGTGGACGTTCCCCTGCTTGTCGTTCTTGAACTCGAACTTACCGGCCATAAGTTCTTTGACGATAGCGACGAGGTCTTCGCCTACGGTACCGGCCTTCGGATTCGGCATGAGACCCTTCGGACCGAGGACCTTAGCGGCCTTACCCATTTTCTTCATCATCCCCGGGGTGGCCACGGCGACGGTGAAGTCGATCTTGCCCGAGAGAACGGTTTCGAGGAGATCGTCTCCGCCGGCGACGGTAGCGCCGAGAGCGAGGAGTTCCTTTTCGTTGCCGAGGTCGGTGAACGCGCCGATTTTCGGAGCCTTACCGGTTCCGTTCGGAAGGGTAACGGTGGAACGGACCATCTGATCCGCGTACTTCGGGTCGATGGCGAGGTTGAAGTGGATTTCGACGGTCGGGTCGAACTTGACGGTATTCGTGCGTTCGAGGAGTTCGACCGCTTCGTCAACGGTGTAAATGCGACCGGCTTCGATAAGCTCGGAAGCCTGACGGTGCTTCTTGCCGTATTTTTTCATGAAAAGAAAAATAACGTGGTAATAGCGCCCTGAAGAGGGCTCCCATGTTTGGGTGCGCGAAGTATATGGGAAAAGTCCGTTCCGGCAAATCGGAATTCGTCGAATATCGAAGGGCTTCCGACCGAAAACCTCCGGCTGTTTAGGGGGGGATGCCGTCGGATTTCGGCCGGAAGCCCTTCGTACTGTCATTTCTCCCCTACGGAGCCCGGAAATACGTCCCGACCGCCACGAGCGCCGACACGGCGATGGCGAGCATGACGTTCTTCCGCTCCGGACGGTCCCCGAGGAACGCGTATCCGAGAACCAACGTAGCCGCCATCGAGAGGAAGCCCAAGAGCGTGGTGGTGACGAGTCCGAGTCGGGAAATGAGCGTGAACGCGATGAGCGCGGATATCGCGCCGAGAAACGAGGCGGCCATACGGGGAACGAGGCAATCCTTTTTCATCGTCTTTACCGCCACCCATTCGGCGGACAAGAGAAGCGGAATCATGACGATCGCCGCGTTCAGGAGATTTCGAATCGAATAGAACGTCTCCGTCGCCATATGGGAAAGCGCGTACCCCATGGCAAGGGCGCGGAAAGCCGTTATGGAGTTCGAAAGGACGATGAGTTTGAAATTTTTCGGGAACTGGTGCCCCTTGAAATCGAACGAAGCCGTAAAAATGATGACGATGGTCACGATAGCGATGAGAAGCGTCGCTACCGAGGTATTCCCAAGGAGGAAGAACGCCGCGACGATCGTCAGGATGGAAGAGAGGTTTTCGTACGGCAAGAGCGCGGAAATTTTTTCCTCCTTGTATATCCGCTGGGAAAGGAGCCCCGTATATCCGACGATGACCGCGTCGATCGTAGGAATCGCGAGGAGCCAATAATTCGCGGGGAGCGAAAACATTCCGAAAGCAATGAGCCCGAGGGAAAGAACGACGCTTCCGAGCGCCCCTAAAGCGTAAAATACCCGCGGAGGAAGATCGGAAAGATCGAGGGATTTTTTCCAAAAAATATTGGCTACGCTCCCGAGGAGAGCGTTGAGTGCGCCCCAAAACATAATGAAAACGGGAGAGGAGGAAAAGCGGACGTCGGCTTAGAATTGCGAAAGGAATCGGACGTCGGCGTTTTGAAAATGGCGCATGTCGGTAATGCCGTACTTGATCATGACGAGACGGTTGAGTCCGAAACCGAAGGCGAAACCGGAGTATTCGGCGGGGTCGAGACCTCCTTCCCGGAGGACGTTCGGATGGATGAGGCCCGCTCCCATGAACTCGATCCAGCCGGATTTCTTACAGATCCGACAGCCTTCCCCGCCGCAAAACGGACAAGAGAAGTCGACCTCCACGCCCGGTTCGACGAAGGGAAAATACCCGGGACGGAGACGGATGGACACTTCGCGCCCGAAAAGATCGGAGAGCATAGTGCGGATGGCGTATTTGAGGTTCGCCATGGAAATTCCTTTGTCCACGACGATGCCTTCGACCTGGTAGAAGGTGTTTTCGTGCGTGGCGTCGATGTCTTCATTACGGAATACGCGACCAGGAATGATGACGCGGATCGGAGGGGTTTTGGATTTGAGGATGACGTTCTGCATCGAGGAAGTCTGGGTGGAGAGGACGTTCCCCTTCCCTTCGAGCCAGAAGGTATCCTGCATGTCGCGGGCCGGATGGCTGGAGGGAACGTTGACCGCGTCGAAGTTGAGGTATTCGGTAGTGACCTCCTTGGATTCGAGCACTTCGAAACCCATGCGCTTGAACGCGTCCTCGACTTCGAGAAGCGCGCGGGTAATCGGATGGAGGTGTCCGGAAGCGGTTTCCCCCGTGGGCACGGTCACGTCGACGAATTCGGTTTTGAGTCGTTCTTCCACGCGCTCATCGGCGATGGCGGCAAGACGCGCGTCGAACGCGGCCGAGAGACGGTCGCGGAGCTCGTTGGAGACCTTTCCGACGGTCTGTTTGTCTTCTGCGGACAAATCCTTGATCCCCTTCAGCACTCCGGTGAGCGAACCGTTCTTTCCAACGACGGAATTGCGAAAATCGTAGACTTCCTGTTCGGATTTAAGGGCGGGAATCCCCGCGAGGACTTCGGATTCGAGGACTTTGAGCGTATTGAGCATAGGAATGTCTTATAGTGGGAAAATTGCTCGGGGTTGGCAAACTTTCCAAAAGCGAGAATTTCGAGCGATGGACGAGTCTCGCAAGCGAACCGTACTTTCCGGTACGGCGAGCGCGGAACGGAGTCCAGAACTCGAAGGTCGAAACTTTTCGAAAGTTTTAAATCTTAAGGGGCATGATAATATGCCGGAACGACTGCTTATCCGTATCCGCCGGAACCCCGCGGACCATGACCGGCGAGAGGCTGGTCTCGAAATCGACGCTGACGTAGTCGTCTTTGATTACGCCGAGAACTTCGAGGAGGTAAGTGGAATTGAGACCGATGGCGTTATCCTCCCCTTCTACGGATGCCGGAATGGCGACGCGTCCGGCACCGATTTCGGTATCCCCGGTGGAGAGTTCGATTCCGGTTTCGGAACGGAACGACACTTTGGTATTGAAATTGTTTTCCTTGGAGATGAGGTTCATCCGGCGAAGCGATTGGACGAGATCGCTCTTGAGCACGACTCAGCGGGTGGAAAATTTCTTCGGAAAGAAATTGCGGTAATCCGGGAAATGCCCGTTTAAGAGTCGGGAGAACAGCTTTACGTTCCCATAGACGGCAAGGAGTTGGTTTTCGCTGACGTAGAGCTCGACGACGCCGTCTTCCGAAAGGATGCGGGCGAGTTCGGTGGCAGTCTTCGCAGGGACGATGATTCCCGCGGGGTTCGATCCGGTCGGAACCGCGTTTTTCAAAACGAATTCGGAAAGGCGGAAGCTGTCGGTCGAAGCGAACGCCATGGAACCGTCTTCGGTAACCTTGAGATAGATACCGGCGAGCGTCGGGCGGATATTGCCTTCGGCGGTCGAGAAAAGCGTGCGTTCGATGGCACGTTTGAGGTCGGCGGCGGGAATCCGAAACGGATTTTCGGCTTTGAATCCGGGAATGACCGGAAATTTCGAAGCGTCGGCGCCCTTGAACCGGGCGTCTGAAGTGGGCGTGACGAATTCGAGGGCGCCGCCCGCACCAAGCGAAATCGTCACCTTTTCGTCCGAAAGGAGCGAAACGAACGGGACGAGGAATTTGGAAGAGACGGTATACGCCCCTTCGGATTCGATCTCGACGCCGGAATCGATGACGTACTCGATCGCCATCTCCATATTGTTGCCCGTGACGACCACGCGCTTATATTGGACGGAAAGGAGGAGATTTTCGAGGATGGGCGTCATGTTGGTCGAAGCCGTGGCATGGCTCGCGACTTCGATTGCCTGCTTCAATACGGAGGTGTCGACGGTGAACCGCATCTTGAAAAGGAAAGCGTGTGGGGAAACGTTCGCGGGACAAAATATCCCCGAACGGGAAAAAACCGTCGCGAGAATACCGAAATCGAGCGCGATTTCAAGAGGATTCTCGACGATTGAAGAAGGATGGGTTCGGATTTCCTTTTGCGAAATCGGGAGACGCCCGTATACTCGGCGGCAATCAACATCATCGCCTAACCGGAAAACCCTTTCAAGGGTGCTTGGATAATGAACCGGATTTTTGAAAAAAGTTCCTGAGGAATCGTCTACCGCAAACGCGGAAAAGACATCGAAGTGCTCCTCCTTTCGTGGAAAAACGGAAAGGGGGAGAACGAATTCGTGCTCCCGAAAGGACATATGGAAGGCGAGGAAACCGCCAAGGATACGGCACTGCGCGAAATCAGCGAGGAGACGGGATTGAAGATCGACGATCTCGAGGTCATCAAGTTCATGACGAAGATCAACTACTCCTTCGTCGCTTCGCACAAGGAATGATCGCCCATCGTCGATAAGGACGTCTACCTCTTCCTCGTAAAATACCGCGGAATGGACGAGCCCGTACCACAGAAAGAAGAACGGTTTACGGGATTCCGGTGGTTCCGGTTCGAAGAACTGAAAACCGCCAACGTCAAACCCGACATCTACGGATTCATCCGGAAAAATCTCCAATACATGTAATTCCCTATCCTAAAACCATATGGAACTCTACGAAAAGAACGGCTACGTCGCCATCTCCTCCGAAAAGCGCGAGATCCTTCTCGGCAACGGATTCATCGAAATCGAAGGCATGAAGCTCGATTTTCCCGGCGAATACGAAAAATCCGGCGTCCTCGTCCACGTTATGGACCATCCGTCCGGACTCCTTTTCTCGCTCCGCTTCGAAGACCGCGACGTCGCCTACGTGGAGACCGACGAACTCGAAGTGACCGAAGGAATCGCCGATTTCTTCCGCGATGTCGATCTCCTCGTTCTCAAGGGGACTAAAAACGCGGTCAAACTTTTCGAAAACCTCGAAGCCCGTCTCGTCGTCCCGTACGGCGAAGAAAAATCCGCATTCCTCACGGCGCTCGGACAGAACGTCGAACCGGTAGCGAAATACAAGACGAAGGAACTCGATTTCGAAGGGGAAACCACCGGATTCGTATATCTTGGATAAACGCCATGCATAAGACCGTCTCGGGATTGCTCATCGTGCTCTGAGGATACGCCGCGATCAATATCGTCATGCGGTTCATCGAGATGTGGGAATCCATGTCGAACCAGGGCATCGGTACTACCCACCTCGTATTGACAGCCGTAATCGGAGGGTGACTTCTCTGGCTCTGCATCCCGATATGTTTCATCGGACTGTTCTTCATCGGGCAGGAGGACGACACGGTTCCGCTCATCGGCAAAGGAATCGCCGGATGAGCGATAGCGTTCTTCGTTCCGCCGCAAATCATTCTGCTCTGGTCGCTGTTCGTCAACATCACCTACCAGGCAATAGGGTAGCCAATATGAAAACGGTCTGCGGGTCTTCGGATTCGCAGACCGTTTTTTGAAACAAACGATTGCTTCGTACGCTCCATATGGATATCATGTGAACGATTTTTTAATACTATATAGGCCGTATGAGATTCAAACGCGCGATGGTTTCCGTATCCGACTCCGTCTCCTCCCGGGTCCTCCGTACCCTCCGCCGGAGTTCTTCCCGCAAGCTCTCCGGCTTCACCCTCGCCGAACTCATCGTCGTGGTGTCAATCCTCGCGGTGCTCGCGACCATCGGTTTCCTCGCGCTCTCCGGATACTCCGGCGACGCCAGGGACGCGACCGTCAAGGCGAACGTGCGCTCCGTCGCGACGGCCATTTCCTCCGAATCCGCCGCCACGGGCAACTCGCCCCGGTACTATATAGTCCACGATCCGGCGTACGCCCTCTCCGGCGCCTTCGCCTACGTCGACGGGAACCCCGCCGCCCTCACCTGAGGCGATATCGGCCAGCCCCCCGCCGATTCCAACTACACCGCCGGGAAGCCGGACTACGAGAAACTGAAGCTCGATCCGGAGAAGTTCCGCGTTTCCGCCTCGGGCCTCCCGGGGAAAACGCTCGCCCTCGCCCTCGCGTTCCCCGCGTCCGTCCCCGGAACTCCGGCGAACGCCGCCTTCGACCCCGCCTCCCAGATGGCCGCTGCCTTCGACTCGAAGTCCGTCGCGGCCAACGGCGCGCCCCGTAATACGGGCTACTTCCAGGTGGCCGGCATCTCCCCGGACACCGGCGCCGTCTCGGTCTCCGGCAACTTCCCGGCCCCGACTCCGGCCGAGTCCGCCTCGGGCGCGGTCTCGGGACTCCTCAAGAACCCGAACGCTACGGGAACCGACGCTGGGATCACCGCCATAGCGGACGGCGAGAACCTGAACGTCGCCCCGCTCGCTTCCTGTGTCCTCCCCTGGGGCGGGAAGGTCGCCCATAACGCCACGGTGACGGCCTACCAGTCCGCCACGGCCGCCTTCGGGACGTCCTGCGTCAGCGAACAGCGCAAGTGTAACGACGGAGCCCTCTCCGGAACCTTCGAAGTCCAGAACTGCTCGGTGACCGCCGCCGCGGCCTGCGCGCTCCCCTGGGGCGGAACGGTTCCGCACGGCGACGTCGCCACCGCGTATTCCGAAGCTTCCATCCCCTTCGCCGCCGCCTACGGCTGCGCCGACCGCAAACAGGACCGCGAGTGCGTCGATGGCACCCTGTCGGGAAGCGTCTCGTACGACAAGGAGGCCTGCGTCAAGGGCGAGGCGAGCGCGTGCGCCGCGAACGCCTCGTATTCCAAGAACGCCCATACGTACTCCGTACCCCTCCTCGCCCACGGCGCCGATTCGGGGAACCTCACCTCGGCGGACGTGTCCGAGAACCACGGGGTTTTCCGGTATTCCCTCACCCTCTCCTGCAACGACGGCGCGTACGCCAACGAGAACGAATCCGGCCCGGCCGTCGCGTCGTGCGACGCGGGGTACGCGTGGGACGCGGGAAGTTCGTCGTGCAAGGCCGCCGTGAACGGAACCTGCGGAACGGCCGCCAAATCCTACGCGAATTCCGCTTCCTCGTACGGTTCCGACGCGTTCTGCGCGCTCGGGAACGGTATCGCGGCTCCGGCTTCCCCGACCTTCCCGGGAGCGGGCGCTTCCGTCACTTGGACGTGCGGGGGGAGCTTCGGCGGGTCGGCTTCGCCGACGTGTACGGCTTCGCGCGGTTCTTGCGCCACGGCCCCCTCATTTCCGAACATGGGAGCCCTTACGGTCGGAAATCCCACTTCCATAGGACAGGCGTGGACGTATTGAGCGGGAACGTGCGGGTTCGCGTGTAACGCGAATTACACTTGGAACGGATCCGATGCCTGTACCGACCAAACTTCGCCGACCCTTTCGAGCGTTACCACTTCGGCTCCGGCCTGCAATACCGTACGGTTCACGGTCAACGGCGCGAGCGACGCCATAGGGCTCGCGTCTTCTCCCTACAGTTTCGACGGCGGTACGACTTGGCAAACGAACAATTACGCGGATTACTCCGGAACCTCGTATAATTTGAACGCGAACCTCATAAAATTAAGGGACGTTTCCGGAAACCTATATTCGTATGCGAGCGGCATTTCCTGAACTTCCACGGCCTGCGGAACGACGGTAGTCCTCATGCATTTCGACGGAGCGAACGGCTCGACGACGTTTACGGACGCCACCGGACGACACTCCTTCTCAAGATTCGGCAGTGCCGTCATCAGTACGGCCACGAGCAAGTTCGGCGTTTCATCGGCGTATTTCAACGGTTCGAGCGCGTATTGTTCAACTCCGGCGAGTTCGGATTTCGATTTCGGAACGGGAGATTTTACCATCGAATGGTGGGAACGTGCGATGACGAGCGACAGTACGAGAATGGGGTTGTATTCGGGAGGGAGCGTGACCGGAGAGTGGGAAATATATTCTTGGGGCAGTACGCCGAGATTCTGGTTATCAGGAGTAACTCCGTTCTGATCCGATACGATTTGAAGCTGGGTCCATATGGCCGTCGTCCGTTCAAACGGAACCATTTACGAATTTATCGAAGGTTCGCTGAAGACTACGGGGTCACTGTCTTCTCAAGTCGGCAACGCCTCAATTCCTTTTTTCGTCGGAACCATGGCGGAAGCTTCAAACATATATATTGACGAACTTCGCATAACGAAAGGGCTCGCCCGTTACACTTCGAATTTTACGCCGTCAAATACGGCGTTCCCATAAGGGCAAATTCCCTATTACCGCCACTCTTTTTAAATAACATTTGATTCGAGCACCTTATACGGATATTTTAATATAAACGATAATTTAATAGATATTCATCGAATCCTTTATGAATCTTTCGTGAACGAAAGTTTCGAATAAGACTTCCGACCGTATTTCCTTGCGAATCTCCGGAATTCTCAAGAAAAGCGCTTCCCGCAAGTTCTCCGCCTTCACCCTCGCCGAACTCATCGTCGTGGTCTCCATCCTCGCGGTGCTCGCCACGATAGGCTTCCTCGCGCTCTCCGGGTACCAGAAGGACGCGAAGAAAGCCGTGGCTTCGTCCAACGTCCGCTCGGTCTACGCCGCGATTTCCTCGGAAAGCGCCGTGACGGGATACTCTTCGCGCTACTACGTCGTCCACGACCCGCTCGTCGCGCTCTCCGGCGCCGTCGTCGTCTTCGACGGGCATCCGGCGAGCCTCGTCGGCGGCAACTGGGACGCCCCGGGAACGAATTACTCCGCCGGAAACCCGGACTACGCGAAACTCAAGCTCGACCCCGAGAAATTCCGTATCACTTCCTCCGGCACCCGTACCGCCGGCCTTTTCGCCGCGGCGTTCCCCGGATTCCCGCCCTTCGGGGATTCCGCGAGCGGGGAAGCCGTCCCCGCGGCTGTTCCGTCGTACCTCCTCGTCGGCGCCGCCGACGCGACCGACGCCTCGGGCGGCAAGGACCGCGTGCGGAGCTATACCCAGGTGGCCGCCCTCCTCCCCTCGGGCGAGACGGCGGTCACGGGCGACTACCCTGTCTCCGCGAGCGGGGGCTCGACCCCGGGGCTCATCCTCGACACCGCGAACCCTTCGGGAACCGGCGCGCTCATCGACGGCGCGACCGTAGGCTCGATTCCGGGTTGCGACGCCGCCTCCGTTTCCGGATACGACGTTTCCGCGATGGAAAGCGGCGAATCGAAACCCGTCTCGAAGACTATCACCAACGGCGAAGTCAACGCCACCGCGTACTGCTCCTTCGGCGCGCTCTCGGTCTCCTCGGAAGCGGCGGCGTGCGCTTCCGGCTTCGTCCCGGCTTCCGGACCTTCCTGCGTGGAGAACGTCTGCGGAGGCACCGCGCCTTCGGCGGGAGCCCATACCGAGACCAACGCCTCCTCCCAGGCCGTCGGCACCAGTTGGCACTACGCCGCTTCCGCCGGAACCTGCACCTACGCCTGCGTCTCCGGGTACTCCTGGGATTCCGGCTCCTCGTCCTGCAAGGCGGACTGTACCGGACTCGCCTACGACTACCACGGCGGCTTCGCCGGACAGTACGCCCTCTCCTCGATCCCGGCGCTCGTCCACGGCGCTTCCGGAAATTTCAGCGGGACCGGATCCTTCGGGGACTCCGTCTCCTCGACGGACGGCGAACTCACCGCGACCTTCGCCTATACGTGTACCGACGGCGTCCTCGCGAAGAACTCGACGGACGGCACCGGCTCGTGCACCAGCCCGAACTACACGTGGAACTCCAGTTGGAGCGCCCCGGCGTGTACGGGGAACTCCGTAACGAACCAGTCCTGTACCGGGCTTCTGGCTACCGGAGCCGTATGGAACACCGCTTCGGCGATCACCCAGACCTGGAGCGGAGGAGTCCTCGTGCCTTCCCTCGCCGGAACCTATGACGAAACGGCGAGCACGGCCGAATGCCGTTACAAGTGCGATTCCGGATACGCGTGGGACTCGGGGAGCTCGGCATGCAGGGCCCATTGCGCGTCATCGACCCCGACGGTATGAACCCATTCCTATTCCGTTCCCTCTTTTAACGACGGTACGACGACTTCCGCCACTTCCGCACCGATAACCATTACGGGCGGAACCCAGACTTTTACCCAAACTTT
>JAUPLX010000141.1 GCA_030836665.1 Patescibacteria group bacterium | reverse complement strand
TTGCGGCGTTCTTCGTCGGAAACCGCGGTTTCCGCTTTCGTACGGAGTTTCGCGAGAAGGGTTTCGGCCGCTTTCGGAGCCCCGGATAGGATTTCAGGCATTTCTGCGGATGCGGTTTTAGAATCGGACATGGACGAATATTACGGCTTTCACGGTCGATTTTACCACATTCCGGGCGACCGTGCAAAAAGGAGGCCTTTTCGGACCTCCTTTTTCGCGGAATTTCGAAAATCGCTATTTCTTCGGCGCTACGGCCGGTCCGTACATCCAGTCGGCCGCCTTGGTACCGAGATTGGTCGACCAATCGTCGTCGTCGAGATATTTCTCGGACATCGAATTGTATGCGAGCATACGTGCCCAACCCACGGCTTTGACGAACCCTACGGAGGCGATGAGGTCGATGACTTCCGCGGTCGCCCCATGGAGGGTGACGAGCTGGTTGACCCAATTCTGGAAACTTCCGGCATCGTTGATCTTGTTCGCTTCGTTCACGAGCAAAGTGAGCGTCATGGCGATCGGCAGGCCCTTTCCGTGACCGTGAGCATCTGCCGCAGCACCATGTTCAGCAAAAATCGGGCCCTTACCGCGGGAGAGTTGGCGGTTGATGAAATTACCGTGGGTATTTCCGAACAGGATCGACGAAGTGATGTCCCAGGCTTTTCCCGGAGTGGCCTTTACGGCATCGGTAAGTCCGTGGGAAAGTTTGCCATAGCGCTCTTTCACCTTCGCGCGGACGCTTTCGGGAAGGAGATTGGCGAATTCGAATTTCTTTACGGCGACGGGGGCCGCCTCGGCAGCGCGCCGATTCAGTGCTTCCGTTGCCGCGGGAGTTTCGGGAACGCGGGGAATCCCGGCGGACTGGAACGCTTCCAATTCGCGGAGTTCGGCCCGAAGTCCGGTGAGTTTCTGCTGGAGTTCGGCAGTCTGCTGGGGATTGCCTGCATTCGTTTCGATTTCGCGTTCGGTAGCGCGGATATCGCGTTCGACCTGCGTCTTTTCGCGCACGAAATTATGTTCGCGGGCCGGACGCGGAACTTCTTGGCGGACAGCTCGGGGCGCCTCTTGCGGCGCGGTTTCCCGAGAGCGGACGGAAGGTTCGGCCGGTGCGGTTTCGTGGGCGGCGACGCCGCGATCCGCGGTCGGCTTAATGAACAAACGGCTATCTTTGAGTTTTCCAAGACCGCGAAGCACGAGTGCCATGATGATGCCTTCGATGAACTGTTCGCGGGTCCATTCGCCCCCTTCGAACGCGACTTCGATGCCTCCGGCGATTCCGCCGATAGCCAGACCTTCGAGCGTGATACGGGTCGTTCCTTTCAGGACGAACTTCGCGGCCCCGTCGCCTTCGGCGGCGGTCAATCCCGGAATTTTTCCGGAAAGTTTCGCGAACCCCTTGAGGGCTCCGATGAAGAGCATCGATTTGAGGATTTCCTTCTTATCTCCGGCACCTTCGAACCAATCGCGTTTTTCCACCACGTTCTGAACGACGTTGGCACCTTCGTAAAAGAGCGCGCCTTCGAGGGCGGTTCCCGCGATGAAGCGGGTACCGGTGGCGAGACGTCCGGCCGAATTGGCAACGCGTCCGACGGTGGAATACCGTTCGGCGAGACGGAGTCCGCGAGAACCGTAAACGGCCGCGTTAATCGCCCAAGCGCCCATTCCGGCAGTAGCCAGACCTACGGTAAATGCGGCAAGTTCGGTAGCCACGAGGAGTCCGATTTCTTTTCCGATATCGGTGGTACGGTCGGAGAAAACGAGCGCGCCGACGCCTTCGATGCTCTTAAAGAGTTCGTATTGGGCGTTTCCTACCGACCCGCGCTTGGAAACCATGTTCGTAAGGATTTCGCGTGCGGCGGCGGCCGAAAGGAAGCGTTCGAGGATACGGGTTTCGAAAGCGGATTTTTCCTTATCGAAATCGGCGAGACGGTTTTCTTTCTTCAGCGTCTCGCGGATTTGACCAGAAATGTCCGCGTCGATCTTACGAAGGTGCGCCTTCGCGTCGGCATACGAAGACGACAACTTCTGAAAGAGCGCGACATAGGCCTTTTCGTCGTTTCCGTACGCCGCGTTCACGCGGAGCCGGTCGGCGAGGGTTCCGGAGGCCTTCAGCGCCTTCACGGCTTCTTTGGGCGATTCCGGATATTGGCGGGCGAGGGCCGTGAGTTCGGCCATTTCTTTCGGACCGATGTCCATGTCGGCCATCGCACGTTCGGAAATGGCGGAGGATACGAGATCGTACTGTCCGAGTTCCTTGCGAACGAAAGAATGGAGGCGGATTTTTCGGTCCACTTCGGAGGAGGCGGCGAAAATCTCTTTGACCTTCTTTTGGCTTCCGGCATCGGTCGTCATGATTCCGACGTATTTTTCGAGAAGCTTTTCGAGTTCGGCGGTATTCGTAGGATCGGCCTTGGAGAGGGCTTCCGCTACTTCCTTCGTACGGGCTTCGTATTTCCCTTCCGGATATTTCGCGGAATATGCCGAAAGGAGAAAGAAAAGGTCGGCGAATTTTCCTCCCACCGATTCCATCTTTTCGATTTGACCGACGAGTTCCTTCGGGAACGTCTCGACGCGTACCTGTTCGGGAGTTCCGTTTTTTCCGAGGACGTAGAATTTTCCGCCTTTCGAATATGCGAATTCGCGGCGGACGGGAACGGATTCGGCGGACGGTTTCGGAGCGGAAGCGGGTTTCTCAGGTTTTACGGGGGCGGTCGGAGCCGTTTCCTTGGGTTTCGCGGGGGCGGTCTCGGACTTAGCTGGCGCGACGGCCTCCGGGGTAGCCGGGCGGGCGTCGGGCTTCTTTTCGTCCTTATCGGATTCGGGCGGAACGGAATCCGGATTCGTCCATGCGGTTTTCGGTTTTTCCGGAGCGGTCCGAGCCTTCTTCGTATCGCTCTTGAGCGGGAAAACTTCGGTTATCCGGGTATTCTTACGGCTTCCGGACACGTAATCACGACGGGCGTCGGCACGGGCGGCCGCACCTTCGGCCTGTATTCCGGCACGTTCGGCTTCCATGCGTTTCTGGTATTGCGCCAAAAGGGTCTCCCAACGGTTGCAGAGATCCATGATTTCTCCCGAACCCGAATAGCTCGCGCGTTGGATTCCGATCCACTCGCGGGCTTTCGAAATCGCCTGTTCGGACGGGCGTCCGAGGGGAGCGTTCGATTCCGCCGGATTTCCGGGAAACGGCGAAGATTGGTCCGGATAGTAGGTATCCTGGGTTTTTTTCGCTTCCTTGATGGCCCGTTCGAAATAGTCGATCTGGGTTTCGATCGTGAATTTATTCGCCGAAGAGAGGAATTCGAACATAGGGGAGAATTAACTGTTTCCCCTTCAGGTTACCCTATTTTTTTCCGATTCGCAAAAATCGGCGCCTACGTGCTTGACATATCTGAAAAATAATTAGATTTACCATCTATCACTTTTTCCGAACATGGAAAGAAACGTTATCAAATCGGCGATTTTCGCCCAAGCGTTGGCATTGAGCGGTTGCTACGCGACCGAAAGCAAACAAGTCGCCGACCGAACGGCCGATCGCGTAGCGCGAACGGTCGCCACGGTTCCTCCAGCGGGAACCGGGCCGTCGGCGGCCCCTCCGATGACGGTTCCGACGAACGTCGAGGCCGCGGTACCGAAGATTCCCCGAACCCTCAAAAAAGACCTTGCCGGAATTTCGAAGACCCCGCTCGGAATGTCCGGAATGTCGAAAAAAGTTTCCGATTTCTTGGGACTCAACCAATACGAAGCCATCCTGGCCTTGGAAAACGAAGTAGTTCCGACTGCCGATTCCAAAGGAAAGACCGTCTACGACACCTCCTTGGGGAAATATTCGGAAATCCAATTCCCGGCCGTATTCTACGGGCTTGAAATGGTATTTCCGGCTACTATCGCGGATTTTTCCAAAGCCGACAAAAAGCTTCCGGCAGGCGTAAGGGAAACCGACGATCTGGTATTCGTGGACGTCACCCCCGAGGGTAAGACCGCACTCGCCTTCTATCAAAACGGAAAACTCGCCCTTGCGACCCACGTTTCCCTCGGAACCAAGGGGCACGCCACTCCCCGCGGCACCTTCACGGCGAGCTACAAAGAATCCTACAAGCGTTCGAAGCTCTACGAAAACGCCCCGATGCCCTATGCGGTAAACGTCGAGGGACACGTATTCCTCCATCACGGAAGAGTGAACGGAACTCCCCTTTCGCACGGATGCATCCGCGTTCCGGGCTTTTACCAGGAAGTCATCTTCCGCGAAATCAAATCCGGCACGAAAGTCGTCGTCCGATAATGAAAACCCCTCCGGAGCCCGGAGGGGTTTTCATAGGAAATGCGCAGCGTTACGATACGCGCTCCAGCCGCGCGACCGTTTCGATATGGTGCGTATGGGGAAACATGTCCACCGCGACCACGTCGGTCAACCGGTATTCTCCGGATTCGAGCAAAACGACGAGATCGCGGGCGAGCGTCGCGGGATTGCAGCTGACGTAGACGATTTCTTTCGCTTTGAATTCGAGGATGGTCTTCGGAGCGTCGGGATGCATGCCGTCGCGCGGAGGGTCGATCATGATCGCGTCGGCCTTCTTTCCCGATGCGAGGAACGCTTTGACGAAATCTTCGGCCTTCCCGGCGAAAAATTCCACGTTCTTCACGCCGTTCCGCGCCGCGTTGCGCTTGCCGTCGGCACTCGCCTCGGGAACGAGTTCGACCGAGTGGACCGTATCGAAGCGTTTCGCGAGGAGGATGCCGATGGTTCCCGTTCCGGCATAGAGGTCGAGAAGGGTCCCGCCCTGTCCCTTCATGAGCGAAAGCGCCGTCTCGTAGAGCTTTTCGGCTCCGAGGGAATTGGTCTGGAAGAAGCTCTTCGGGTGGATTTCGAATTCGAGACCGAGAAGGTTTTCGACGATGGTATCCGATCCGTGGATCTTTACGGCTTCGCCGGTGACGATGTCGGCCTTCCCCGTATTGCGGAGCAGGTAGGCGGATTCGATTTCCGGAAATTTCGGCACGAGCGTCTGACGGACGAAGACGAGCAATTCCCCTTCTTCCTTCCGAGTGAAGCCCTCATAATCGGTATTGGCCGAGAAAACGAGCATGGTCGCGCCGGTCGACTTGGACTTCCGGACGACGAAATGCCGCCAGAAACCGATTTGGGTCTTGGGGTCGTACGTGGGAATGCCGGAATCCCGGGAATAGTCGCGGACGGCCGCGAAGATTTCGTTGATACGGTCGTCGGCGAGGACACAGTAGTCGCAGTCGACGATGCGGTCGAATTCGCCCTGCTTATGGAAGCCGAAACGGAATTCGTCCCGGACGCCCTCCCGGTCGGAAATGTATTTGCCCCAGGAAAATTCGACCTTGTTCCGGTATCCGTAGATTTCCGGAGACGCCACGATGGGATGGAAGACCGTATTTTCGAGCTTATCGCGAAGGATGCGGAGCGCGTCTTTTACTTGGTCGTCCTTGATTTCGAGTTGCTTGTCGTAGCGGATCGGAAGCCATTTGCAGCCTCCGTAGACCTGGTAATGGGCCGGGAGGTCCCCCTCGAAGGGCGACTTCGCGACGATACCCTGAATCTGGGCTTCGAGGTAGTTTTTCTTGGACTTGAGGATGCGGAGATTGACCGTTTGCCCCGGAATCGCCCCTCCGGAAACCATGATTTTACGCCCGTCCGGATGGACGGCGAGGCCCTTGCCGCCGAAGACGAGCTTGTCGATGCGGACGTTTTCGAGAACGGTGTTTTTTTTCATTAGAGTTCGATCGCGGAACTCGAAAGCTCGTAGGTCGCGTCGCCGGAGACGAACGAGGTTTCCACGAGACCGATTTGGGTCTTTCCGGAACCGGTTTTCGCATACGCGGCGGTGGCGAGCTCGGTACCGGCGGCTACGTCGCGAGGTGCGGCGAAACGGATATTGAGGAGCATCATGCCGTCGACGTTGCTGATTTTCGTGATTTCCGCCTCCTTATCGGTGGAAAAAACGTCCTTAATCTGAAGCGCGGAAGAATCGGAAACGAGCGTGGCACGGATTTCTTTCACGTCTTTGGCGGTGCGTTCGAGCTTGAGTTTAACGAGATCGGAACCGGTACCCGCGGAAGAAAGGGTAAGATCGGCGGAAACGTCGGCGGCTTTGCCTCCGGCGTATTGGATTGCCGAAGTCTGGATGCGGACGCCCGCGTCGGTACCGAACAGGAGGGCGTTGACCGAAACCGCGAAGACGAAAGCGGCGGCTACGATGGCGGCATTTTTTTTGGACGCGCTCTTGCGGTAGGCTTCGAAGAAGTCTTTCATGGTTCGTGGAACGGGATAACGCGGCCTATCTTACTCGCAATTCGGCAAAGCGTCAAGCGTCGGACTTCCCGCTTCGTACCGACGGACGCTCGGAGTCCGGACGTCGGCGGAACGAACGCAGGCCGGTCGCCATCGCAAAAATTTGCGATACGGATACGGAAGGGTATATTTTACGGGATTTCCGTATTCTTTCCCTTCTTCGGCCCATGGCACTGAAAAAAAACCTCGCCGTCGTTTCGCTCCTCGCGATTTTCGCGGTTCCCGCGTTTTCGTACGCCGACACCGACCCGTCCGTCCTGAAAGCGGACGTCACCGATGCCATCGCCCGGCTCATCGCCCGATACGAGAGCCGCATCGCCGCACTCGAAGCGGAAAACGCCCAATTGAAATCCCAACTCTCCGGTTCGAAGCCCGCGAATGCGGTAACCGCGCCGGCTTCCGGAGGACTCACGCTCTCCCCGCTCGACGACGAAGCGCCGGTCAAGACTCCTTCCGTTCCGGCAAAAACCCCCGCCGCAACGGTAAAACCGACTTCTTCCTCCAGTACCGGCAACGCCGAATACGATGCGGTCATCAGGGCCGTAACGGCGCAGTTTTCGGACATTCTGAAAGAAAACGGACTCCCTTCGGATTCGGAACTCGGACTCTTCGAATTCATTCCGGAAAAACGCGCGTTCTTCATTTCGATCGACGATGGGAAAAATCCCGCGGGCGTTACGGCGTTCAAAACGAAGATGCTCTTCCATTACGATTCCGGATACAAGACGAGCGTGGCCGGCGTATTCGACCTCAACTACGACGTTCAGAAATACAAGACGCTCTTCGGTTCGAACCCGTACTCGTCGTCCAGTCGGGTAAGGGTGAAGAACCCTTCCTATAAGGGCAAGCTTCTCGACGACGTTCCGACGACCGCCCCTGCGGCAACGGCGCCGACCACGAATGCGGGCACTGCCGCTCCGACCACGACGACCGCTCCTTCGACTGCCGTCGTTTCCGCCGACGTAACCGCCAAAAGCGTGCGCGCGGCCTACGACAAGAACAAGCTCGCCGATGCCATCAAACTCGCGAACGCGTACCTCGCGAAGAATCCGAACGACGTGGAAATCCTCACCATCCGCTACCGGAGCCTCTACATAACGGGGAAATACGCCGATTCGCTTAAGGACGTGCAGTCCATCGAAACGATCCAGGGTTCGAAATTCGATTGTACTATCGCCAAGGACGCCGCATTCATCGCCAAATCGGCGAAAAACGCCGAACTCGCGACGAAATACGCCGCGATGTGCAAACGCTAAACATGCTTCCATTCTTCGAAACCGCCGGATGCCGAGATCCGGAGAACGTCTTTTGCCCTCTCGAAGCCCTCGAAGGCCACGCCATCGGAATCGTCCGCGAATTCGAACAATCCCAAGTGCTTTCGCTCTGTTCTTCGGGAGACCGGTTCGAGGCGAACGGCATCAAATTCGAGGTCGTCGACCGTAAGAACGTTCGGGCGACCGTTACGGTCGATTCGGTCGAACGGCAATTCTATCTGCTCTTCTCCCAAGAAGCGGACCGTATCGCGAGTCCGCGGGTACGGCGTGAGGAAAGCGCCCTTCTCCGAAAAAAGGAAAAACACCTCGTCGTGTTCTTCGGGCGGTTCGAGGAACCTCCCGTTCCCGGAAAGCCGCCGGCATTCACCGAATGGCTCAAAATGGATGGGGAAATGGCCGCCTCCCCGTACTCGCCGTACGTAGCGTCCGCTTCGGAACGGCTGCGAGGCGATCATCCGAAACGCCAGGCATTGCGGATTTTTTGTTCCTGTCTGCGGGCGATGGCCGAAGAATACGAGCACAGTTGCGAAACGCAACGGCTCATCGAACGTTTCGCGGAAGAAGTGGACGTCATCGTACCCATCCAATAATCCGAAAAACAGGGATTCGAAGCGCGAATTCCGAAAAAAATCCCGATCACTAAAAAATCCCCACGGAGTTCGTGGGGATTTTTCGAGGTTTTTCGACTGGAGAGCCTAGTACATGCCCATTCCTCCGCCCATTCCGGCGGCAGCGCCCGCGTCGTGCGAGCAGGAAGATTCCTTTTTCGGAGCCTCTACGATGAGCGCTTCGGTAGTCAGGAACATCCCGGCGATGGAAATGGCGTTTTCGAGCGCGCTGCGGGCGACCTTCTTCGGATCGATGATTCCGGCCTTCACCATGTCGGTGAATTCGTCCCGGGCGGCATCGTATCCGAAATTCGCGTCGGCATGGCGGACGATTTCGGCGACGACGACGGCACCTTCCTTTCCGGCGTTCTCGGCAATCTGGCGAACCGGGTACGAAAGCGCGCGGGCGACGATGTGCGCGCCGATTTCCTGGTCGCGGTTGTCGAGCTTGACTCCGTCAAGTACGCGGGCGGCCTTAAGAAGGGCGACTCCGCCTCCGGCGACGACGCCTTCGTCGACGGCGGCCTTGGTCGCGTTGAGCGCGTCTTCGATACGGAGTTTCTTTTCCTTCATTTCGACTTCGCTCGCGGCCCCGACCTTGATGACGGCGATGCCTCCGGCGAGTTTCGCGAGACGTTCGAGAAGCTTTTCCTTATCGTAGTCGGATTTGGTCGCTTCGACCTGGGCCTTGATTTCGCGGATGCGGGCGTCGATGCGGGATTTGTCCCCGGCTCCGCCGACGATGGTGGTATCCCCCTTGGTCGCGGTGACGGTCTTGGCACGGCCGAGATGTTCGACCGACGCGTGTTCGAGCTT
>JAUPLX010000140.1 GCA_030836665.1 Patescibacteria group bacterium | reverse complement strand
TTCACCTGGGCGGCTACGAAGCCGGAGAATACGTGAAGAAATACGGCGAACTCGACCACGAACGCACTCTCGTCAACCGGGCGCTCCTCGAGGTCTATGCGGCCGGAGACTACCGCGGACGGGCGTTCACTTTTCCGATTCCCACCTACAACATCACCGAGGATTTCCCGTGGGACGACAAGGATATCGACGCGCTCTTCGCCGTAACGGCCAAATACGGGCTTCCGTATTTCCAGAATTTCGTCGGTTCGCAGTACAAACGCGTGAAAAACGCAGACGGAAGCCATTCTACCGTACCGAACGACGAAGCCTACAAACCGGGGGCAGTGCGCTCGATGTGCTGCCGCCTCCAACTCGACCTGCGCGAACTCCTCAAGCGCGGCAACGGACTCTTCGGATCCGCCGAAATGACGGGCTCCATCGGCGTCGTGACGCTCAACGTCGCCCGCATCGGATACCTCACCCGGGGGGACGAAGCGGCCTTCCGCCGGAAAATCAAGCACTTGATGGACCTGGCGAAAACTTCCCTCGAAATCAAACGCAAGGTCCTCTCGCAGTGGCTTGAGCGCGGACTCTACCCCTACACCTACCGCTACCTCCGGTCGTTCCGCAACCATTTCTCGACCATCGGGCTCAACGGAATGAACGAAGCGATCATCAACTTCACGGGCGGGCAGGAAGACATTTCGAGCGAATGGGGCGAACGCTTCGCGATGGAAACCCTCGACTACATGCGTGCGGTATTGAAAGAATACCAAGAAGAAACCGGCAGCATGTACAACCTCGAAGCGACTCCGGCGGAAGGTACGACCTACCGTTTCGCCCGCGAAGATAAGAAGCAGCTTCCCGGAATCATCCAATCGGGAACTCCGGAAAATCCCTACTACACGAATTCCACCCAATTGCCGGTAGGGTTCACGGACGATGCGTTCGAAGCGCTCGAATACCAGAACAAGCTCCAGTGCAAGTACACCGGAGGGACGGTTCTCCATCTCTATATGGGAGAGCGTCTCTCGGATGCCGAAGCCTGCAAGAACCTCGTCCGCAAGGTTATGGAAAACTACCAGATGCCGTACATCACGGTAACGCCGACGTTCTCGGTATGTCCGAAGCACGGATACGTCAACGGCGAACACGACTATTGCCCGAAATGCGATGCCGAAATCGGCTATGCGGGCTGAGTGAATTTCGATCTCGAAACCCGCGAAAAATACACCGCGGATTCGGCGAAACTCGAGATGCTCCGAAGCGCGTAGCCAGACGTCGGACGGACGGTCCTATGCTCCTAGAGTCCTAAAGTCGCTACGGACTCGTCCGTCCGACGTCTTCGTACCCCTTTTCCCCACCCCTTCTTATGAACGAAACCTTCTTCGATTCCAACGGGAACGAAATCAAACGCACCAAGTGCGAAATCTACACTCGCGTCATGGGCTATTACCGTCCGGTAAGCCAGTTCAACAACGGTAAGAAATCCGAATTCTATTCGCGCAAGTATTTCGACGAATGCAAGACCGCGAATTCGAAGTTCGTCGAAGAATTCGCCGCCTAATCCTTCCGCCGACGCGGTGCCGTTCGCGGTGCCGCGTTTTTTACGCCCGAACATGCTCCTCTCCTGAGTCGACAAATTCACGCTCCTCGATTTTCCGGGCAAGGCCGCCGCGACCGTGTTTACGGCCGGATGCAACATGCGGTGCCGATTTTGCCACAATCCGGAATTCGTTTTGCCCGAACGGGTGGCGGAATGGAAGGACGACGCCATTCCGGTGGGCGTTTTCCTACGGTTCCTCGATTCTCGGAAGGGATTTCTGGACGGCGTCGTCGTCTGCGGAGGAGAACCGACGCTCCATGGCGACTTGCCGGAACTCCTCAAGGAAATCAAAGCACGGGGATTTCTCGTCAAGCTCGATACGAACGGGTCGCGCCCGGAAATGGTACGCGCCGTCATCGAATCTGGGCTCGTGGATTACTTCGCCATGGACGTAAAGCATTCCTCCGCGAAATACGAACGGCTCTGCGGTCCGGGAGCGTCGTTCGAAAAAACGATCGAGTCCGCGAGAATCGTCATCGAATCGGGGGTAGACCACGAATTCCGGACGACGGTCGCCAAGGGCGAACACGAGTTTTCCGATATCGAGGAAATCGCTCGGGCGCTCATGGGCGCCCGGAGGTATTTCCTTCAGAACTACCGACCCGGCGGCGTTCTCGACAGGGCGTTCCACGGAGCGTCGTTTACGGCAGAGGAACTCGCGCTCTTCGCTGCCCGTGCGCGGGAATTCGTTCCAACCGTCAAAATACGCCCGTAATTCAAAAATCCGCCGGAAATGGCGGATTTTTAGAAAAATTCAGAAGAAGGATTATTTCACCGGATAGTGTTTGGCGAAATACGCCTTCGCCTGGGCGAGTTTTTTTTGTACGGCCTCGTCATCGCCAACGGCGAGTTCCTTGGGCGATACCTTAAGCGTGAAGAAACCCTTGTATCCGGCATCGCGGAGTTTGATGAGCAAACTTTCGAGCGGAGCGTCGCCGCGCCCCGGAAGGAGGTCTTCGCGGTTTCCGGAACGGTCGCTCAAGAGCACGTTGCAGATGGTACTGCCAAGCATGGCGAACGTCTTCATGAGGTCGACGCCGGATTCGGGATCGACGTTGGAAACGTGGAACGAGGTCTTGCCCGTCAGTTTCTTTACCGAAGAAAGCGTGGCGTCTTTGTACTCGGGAATGAAAAAGAGGAACGTTTTCGGCTCCACGTTGATAATGGAGAAAGAAATTCCGTCGTAATCTTTGGAAACTTTCGGAATGTGTTCGTTAAACCATACCCCATCCTTGTCGAGACGGTGGGGAGGATAGAAGTTGATGACCTTGGCGCCGACGGTCTTCGCGATTTTGGCTACGGATTCGACGGCCTCATCGCTCATTTTGCGCTCGTATGCGGTAATCGAAACCACCGGAATCCCGACGGACTCCGAAAGTTCCTTTACGTACTCGGCGTTTTCCGTATCGAAATTCGTCGGATCAAGATCGAGGCAGAT
>JAUPLX010000015.1 GCA_030836665.1 Patescibacteria group bacterium | reverse complement strand
TCCGCCTTCGTTGCGGAGGAGCGACTTGAGCTTGTCGTCGGTTTTCTTCGGAACGGTCATGGGAACGTGGAGTAAGGGGGAAATAATTACGGAACGAGTTTGGAGAAGATCGTCTTCAGCGATGTCCAGAAGCCGCCTACTGAGAAGCTCAGTTTGAATCGGTGGCGATTGGAACCGTAACGTTGCGAGAGGAGAAGGGTTCCGATGACTCCGGCGTAGATCGGATCGCCGATGGAAGTTCCGGAGATAAGGTCGGAATCCTCCGGGATACCCACCGCGGCGGGAAGTCGGAAGATTTCCTTCGCGAGGTCAACGACCCCGCGCATCTTGGCTCCGCCACCGGTAATGACCGCGCCTTCGGGAAGCATGCCGTCTTTTCCTATCTTTTTCAATTCGGAATTGATGAAATAGAAAATTTCGGAATAGCGGGCGCGGACGATTTCGGAGAGGTATTTCTTCGAAACGGTCGCGGTTTCGGTCTTGGAGAGCTTGGAAAGCTGGATTTCCTCGTCCTTGGCCTTCTCTTCCATCGCGAAGGAGAGGTCTCCGTATTCAACCTTGAGCTTTTCGGCGAGGTCGATGGATACGCGGGCGCCAATGGCGACGTCGGAGGTGACATGTTCGCCGCCGATCGGAATGACGGTAGCGAAAATGAGCGTGCCCTCCTCGTAGACCGCGACGTCGGTAGTGGAGGCGCCGATATCGACGACCACGACCCCGAGTTCCTTTTGGCGGCGCGAAAGTACGGCCTCAGGTGCGGAGATGATATTTGGGTAGACGTCGTAGATGTCGACTCCGACGTCGGCGATGCCCTTCTTGATATTGCCGAGGACGTTCTCCCCCACCGAAAAGATGTGGGCGCGGACTTCGAGTTTTTTCGCGGCCATGCCGGCGGGATTTTTGATGCCGGCTTCGTTATCGAGGGCGAAACTCTCCGGAATGACCTTGAGGACTTCGCGGTTCGTGAGGTCGACGCCGTTTTGGGACATGTCGAGTGCCCGGGTGATGTCGTCTTCAGTGACTTCCCCACCGGTAATGGCGACGATGCCGGTTCCCACGACCGAGTCGATGGAGGTTCCCGAAACGCAGAGGTAGACGCTGCGGGTTTCTTCGCCGGTCATCTTCTCGGCCTCGAGAAGGGACGCGTCCACGTTCTTTTTGAATTCGTCCATATCGAGGATGTTCCCCTTCCGGACCCCGCCGGACGAAGCTAGCCCTACGCCGAGGACCCGGAGTTTCTTATCCTCGGTGAAAGTCCCGATGATCGTCTTGATCTTCGAGCTGCCGATATCTATCGCGGTGAAAATTTCTCCTGAAACCATAAATTGATGATTGGCCTAGTCTGTTTCGTATAAATTTTTTAATCGGGACCGTTCCATTGCGGATGCGGTTCCTATCGGATCTTTCGGTTTTCGTCGTCACCAATTATACCGCTCCCTGCAAGGGTTTCAAATCGGATTCCCGCCTTTCCGAAAACTGTCCGAAAGGGGAAGAAAATTTGTATGTCGCGCGCTTTTCCATACAATTTTCTGGCTCAATTTTCCTTTTGCCGAACTCCATGCAAATCACTAGTAAAAAAATCAACGCCTACACGGTCGAAATCGTCATCAAAGACAGCGCCAAGGCTTTCGAAAAGGCCCGGGAAGAAACCCTTGCCGACATCGCCGCGAACGTTTCCATCAAGGGATTCCGGAAAGGAAGCGCCCCGAAGGACGCCGTACTGCGCGAATACGGCGAAGTCCGCATTACGGAACAGTCCGTCAACTCCTATTTGGACAAGCAGTACCACAAGATCTTGGAAAAAACCGGAGCCCTTCCGGTAGCCCCCGGAGTCGTCAAGGCGATCAAATCGGTAGAACCCCTCGAAATCGTACTCGAAATCGAAATCCTCCCGGAAGCGGTCATCGACGAAAAGAAGCTTTCGAAAATTTCCGTCGCGAAAACCGGGGCGGAAGCCACCGAAGCGGATGCGGAAAAGGCCTTCTTCGAAATCGAGAAGCGCTTCACCCACTACCACGATGCCGGAACCCACGGCGACGACGGGTTCGACGCGAGCAAAGCGGTCATCGAAAAGGGAGACCGCGTCACTATCGATACCCAGGGCTTCGACAAGCAGGGCGGTTCCGAAATCGTCGAAACGAAGGTCAAGGCATTTCCCCTCGTCATCGGCTCCGGACAATTCATTCCGGGTTTCGAAGACCAGCTCATCGGACGTAAGGTGGGAGAAGTAGCGGAATTCGAAATCACCTTCCCGAAAGATTACCACGCGGAAGCTTTCAAAGGTCGCAAGGTTTTCTTCGTCACCACCGTCTTCAAGCTCGAAAAACCGCACAAGCCCGAATGGACCGAAGAGTTCATCGAACGCCTGCGCGGGGTGAAGACCGACGTCCCGGGATTCAAGGAAGTCCTCCGGAAAGAAATCCTCGCCGAGCGCGAGCGCGAAGCGCGCATGAAAGACGAAGCCGCCCTTTTGGAAAAACTTCAGGAAATCACCGAACTCGAACTCGGTTCCGGCATCGTGGAACGCGAAACGGACATGGTATGGCGTGAACAGAAGGGAAATCTCGAAGCCCAGGGATATACCGTGAAAGACTACCTCTCGCACCTCGGAAAGGACGAAGTTTCGTATAAGAAAGAAACTCTCGAACCGGAAGCCCGCCGCCGCCTCTCCGCCGAACTCATCCTCAAGAAGATCCGCGAAATCAAGGGAATCGAGGCCACCGAAGACGAAATCAAGATCGAAGTGAACACCATCATTTCGGCTTACTCGAGCGAACAGGTAAAGGAACGCCTCAAGACGAAGCTCGTTCCGGGCGATACCCACTACGAAGACATCAAGAACCGTCTCGCCTACCGCAAGGTCGTCGATCTCTTCCTCAAGTAATTCGGACAAAGAAAATCCCCCGCACGCGGGGGATTTTCTCAAGCTGAAATGCCTACCGAAAAACGTTGTATTTCCTGAAAAATCCGTATAATTTTCCCGTTTCCGGCAAAGGCCGGAGTTTTTTCCTTTTTGTCGCGGAAAGCGGCCCGTCTTTTTCTTAGGAACGACGGTTAATCCCACCAAGATGCACCCGATTCTCAAAGCCCTCTTCGGAGACCCTACCGAAAAACGCCTCAAAGAGTATTTCCGCGACCTCGAAGAAGTGAAGAAGCACGAGGAACGCCTCTCCGCCGAATTGACGGACATCGATTCCGTCCAAGCTAAAACGCGCGAATTCATGGCGCGTTTCGAAGGTCTCGACCATGCCAAGGCGGAAGATTACGCGAAAATCAAAACGACGCTCGCGGAAATTCGCACCGAAGCGCTCGCCGTACACCGCATTGCCTGCCGGCTCATCTCCGGAAAAGAATTCGAACTCGAAGACGGACGGAAAATCGTCTGGAACATGGTCCCCTACGACGTGCAGATCGTCGGTGCCATGGCCCTTAACGACCGTTCCATCGCCGAAATGAAGACCGGCGAAGGAAAAACCCTCGTCGCGACCATCGCGGCATACCTCAACGCGCTCGTCGGACTCAGCGTCCACGTCGTTACCGTCAACGATTACCTCGCCCGCCGCGACGCCATGGAAATGGGCATCATCTACGGCGCGCTCGGATTGACGACCGGCGTCATCGTGCACCACCAGTCTCCGGACGTGAAGCGCGAAATGTACCGGAAGAACGTCGTCTACGCCACGAACAACGAACTCGGGTTCGACTACCTCCGCGACAATATGGTCGTCACGAAAGAACGCCGCGTCCTCTGACCGCTCTTCTACGCGATCGTCGACGAAGTCGACTCCATCCTCGTCGACGAAGCCCGTACCCCGCTCATCATCAGCGCCCCGGATTCGGAACCGACCAGCAAGTACGTGAAATTCGCGGCTATCGCGAAGCAGCTCGACGAACATTCCCACTACAAGGTCGACGAAAAGCAGAAAACCGCCACCCTCACCGAGGGCGGAATCGGGGAAATCGAAAAGATGCTCGGTATCGAGAACATCTACGTTTCGGCCCACTATAACGACCTCCACCACGTAGAAAACGCCATCAAGGCCAACGCCGTCTACAAGCGCGACGTGGATTATCTCGTACGCGGCGACGACGTGATGATCATCGACGAACATACCGGCCGCGTCCTGTCCGGACGCCGCTACTCCGACGGGCTCCATCAGGCGATCGAAGCCAAGGAAGGCGTTAAGATCCAGCAGGAATCCCGCACCCTCGCGTCGATTACCTTCCAGAACTATTTCCGACTCTACAAGAAGCTCTCCGGAATGACGGGTACCGCGAAGACCGAGGAGGAAGAATTCTATAAGATCTACGGTCTCGAGGTCGTTTGCGTTCCGACGAACCGTCCGCTCATCCGCCACGACAAGCCGGATCTGCTCTTTAAGAACGAAAAGGGGAAATACGACTACGTCGTCAAACTTATCCGGGCCCTCCACGAAAAGGGACAGCCGATCCTCGTGGGTACGGTCTCGGTAGCGAAATCCGAATACCTCTCTTCCCTGCTCGTTTCGGCCGGCATCCCGCACGAAGTGCTCAATGCCAAGCAAGACGAGCGCGAAGCCGAAATCGTGGGGCGCGCCGGACAGCTCGGAGCCGTGACTATCGCCACCAATATGGCCGGCCGCGGAACCGACATCAAGATTTCCCCCGAAGTCGCGAGCCTTTCCGGAACGCTCGAAATCGGCGAACAGACCTACGAACTCGGCGGGCTCTACGTCCTCGGAACCGAAAAACACGAAACCCGCCGCATCGACAACCAGCTGCGCGGACGTTCGGGACGCCAAGGTGATCCGGGACTTTCGCAGTTCATGGTATCCCCGCAGGACGACATCATGCGCATCTTCGGAGGCGACCGCATCTTTTCGCTCTTCAATTCCCCGCTTTTCGCGAGCATTCCGGACGACGAACCCCTCGCCGAATCGGGTACGCTCACGAAGCGCATCACGGGAGTCCAAAAGCAGGTCGAAGGCCGCAATTTCGACATCCGCAAACACATCCTCGAATACGACGACGTCCTCAACCACCACCGTCTCGTCATCTACGGACGCCGGAACCGCATCCTCGAACAGGAAAGCGTCCACGAAGAGGTGGTGCGCGCGTTCGCGGATCTCGCGGAGCGCCTCATTACCGAATCCAAAGCCGAAACCGACGACGTCGACGCGAATTTCCTCGTGAAATCGTGCGACGAATACGCCGGACGGGCGATCATTTCGCAAGACGACCTCACGTCGGACGACGAAAGCGTTCTCGCCGAAATCGTGAAAAACGCCTTCCTCAAAGCGTTCGAACCACAAATGCTCGGACAGCCGGAAGCCTTCGCCGACTACGAAAAACGCCTCATGCTCCAGTCCATCGACGAACTCTGGATGCGCCATATCGACGAAATGGCCCACCTCCGCGAGGAAGTGGCGTTCGAAGGCTTCGCGCAGAAACAGCCTCTCGTCGTCTATAAGGAAAAGGCGTACGACAAATTCGTCACGCTCGTGGACGAAATCGGACGCAAGGTCACGAAAGGCATCCTCACCGCGACGATGGACGAACCGGTAGAACAGATCCAGATCGACGAAAGCAAACTCGAAGAAGTGCTCGAAGGACTCTCCGCCGGGAATGCGGACGGACTCATGAACCTCCTTTCCGACGAAGCCGTTTTCAAAGCCGCCCTCGGAGCGAATTCGGGAAACGAGGAAGGCGTTCGGGTGATCCGAGCAGGAGAAAGCGCGACGTCCAAACCGGAAGCGAAGACTCGGAAATCCGACGTCCCCAAGGTGGGACGCAACGAACCGTGTCCTTGCGGAAGCGGAAAGAAATACAAGACCTGCCACGGAAAATAGTTCTTCAGAGAGTTTCCATGATTCCCGAACCGACCGACAATACCGAAGCGGTGAAAACCGATTCCGAACCGTTTCGCCTCCAAGAGGTGACGAGCTTCTTCCGAGACCTCGCCATCATCCTTTTGGTCGTCATGTTCGTCCGGACGTACCTCGCCTCCCCTTTCCGCATTAGTGGAAATTCGATGGAAGAAAACTACCACGACAAGGAATTCATCCTCGTGGATAAGTTTTCGTACGCCGATTTCGGCATCGCCCGAGTCGGCGATCCGAAGCGCGGAGATGTCGTGATACTCCGTCCGCACGCCGCGAACGGAAAGGAATTCTATATCAAACGCATCGTCGGGGTGCCGGGCGACACGCTCGAATTCAAAGACGGCGAAATCTGGCTGAAAACGAAGGAAGCCTCGGAAGCCGTAAAATTGAACGAAACCTACCTTTCGTCCTTCAATAAGGGACGGACGTTCCTTCCGAACGACGTCCGGAATCCGAAATTCGAAGTTCCCGAGGGCGAATATTTCTCCATGGGCGACAATCGGAACAATTCTTCCGATTCGCGCTCCTGCTTCCGGAGCTGTACGAGCGGGGAAATCGGACACTATCTCAAACGTTCCGACATCGTCGGGAAGGTGTTTCTCGACCTCGGATATTTCAAGATATTCGATTCTTTCGAAATCATCCCCTTCCAATTCCAAATTTCCAAAAACGTAGGGTGGCAGATCAAGCCCCGCCTTTTCGATACTCCGCGCACCTGGAATTACGAAGAACTCAATACGGCGAAATAACCCCGAACGCGATGATTTCCTTTTTCGTACTACGCGGAAACGACCGCGACGAACTGGCGAAAATCATCGCTCCTTTCGTCGCGCACGAACGGTTCGCGGGTTTAAGGAAACATCGGCACCATTTGTTTTTCAACCGCTACGAACACCTCATCCATACCGCCTCCCTCTGCTACCGCTTCGCGAAGCTCGTGGGAGCGGACACGGAAACTTGCGTGCTCGCCGGACTCCTCCACGACTTTCACGAGACTCGGGTAAAAGGATACGAACACGGCCTCGAAGCCGCGAGGAACGCCGTATCGGTAGGATTGGAGAACGCGCTCGCGCTCGACATCATCCGGGCCCACATGTTCCCTCTCGGATTCGGAAAGGTGAAAATGCCCCGAAGCCGGGAGTTCGCCGTATTGAAAGCGGCCGACGTGCTCGCGGCGGTCGTCGAGGTCGCGTACGGTTCGTTCCACTCGATCGCGGCGATGTCGCTCGAACATTCCCGCGTGCGTTTCGCGGAAACCCGGGACATTCTCGTACGGATCGCCGCCGAAATCGAACGTTCCGTCGAAACGGCCATATGCCCTCCTAAAACCCGCGAAACCTAAATCCGGATGTTCTATCTTGTCGACAAACCCACGGGCATATCGAGCTTTTCCGCCGTCGCCCGCGTGCGCCGGATAACGAAATCGGCAAAGGCCGGACACACCGGGACGCTCGACCCCCTCGCGAGCGGACTTCTCATCGTGGCGACGAACGGATCCACCAAGTTGATCCCCTATTTCGAAAACGACCGGAAAACCTACCGTTTTACGGTCGATTTTTCGCGTTCTTCGGAATCCCTCGACCTCGGTACCGAAACTTGGGACGTCGATGCCCCAGACCTCGAAAACGCCCGAAAATCCATGGGGAACGGAGGACTCGAAGCCCTGCTTTCGAAGTTTCGCGGAAAAATACTGCAAGCGCCGCCGAAATACAGCGCGCTCCGGATAAACGGACGGCGCGCCTACCATCTCGCCCGAAAAGGAAAAGATTTCGAAATCCCCGAACGGGAAACTGAGGTATTTTCCTTAGAAATCGAATCGTTCGTTTTCCCTTTCGCCACGTTTACCGCCGAAGTATCCGCCGGAACCTACGTCCGTTCGCTCGCCCGGGATATCGGAAGCGAATTCGATACCGGCGCGGTCGTGACCGAATTGCGACGCACCGCCATAGGGCGGCTTTCGGTCGAACGGGCGCACCCGCCGCTCGAAGCGGGAACGGAAAACGCGATCGATCCGGCGGAAATCCTTCCGGATATGGTCGTACTCCGTCCGTCGGACGAGATCGTGAAAAACCTCGTCGCGGGAATATCCCAACCCTCTCCCGTCCGCATCGACGCAGGAAAAAACGTGCTCGTGCGAAACGAGGAAGACTACGTTTCCCTGTGCGTAAGCCAAAACTCCATGCTCATCCCCCTGCGGAACGCTATAGGATGATAAACTTGACATTTTTTCACGCGGAGATAGATTGCCCGAAGTCCCGGTCATGACGAGTCGGGGCTTCAAGACGAAAAGGAGGTGTTCATATGGCAGAAGAAAAACAAACGGCGCCCAGCGCGCCATCGGAGAGGCAACTGAAGATCAATGCCCAACGTCGCGGACATCAGCGACGAAGAGCGCTTCGCAAGGAGTTCGTCGAAAATTTGGCGGATTTCCTGAAATGTTCGCCCACCGAAATCCCCTCCATTGCGAGGATCCGTGGGATTCCCCTGTAGTGGAAACACAAAAACCGCACTCTCCGGAGCGCGGTTTTTTCATGCCCGGCAGGCCGGCGTTCCATACGGAGTTTTTTCGGACTCGCGATTGACAGAACGTCCTTCGTGCGTATAGACAACATATCGACTCATGAAACCGCGCTATGTTACAAAGCATTTCTCAAAACGGGAGGGTGAGGTTTTCCTGCGTTCCCGAACCCGCCCGGACGGTATCGAAGGATTTGGAAACCCGAAAAAAGCTCGTTCGGGAACGGATCGGACGGATCGTTCAAATCCACTGCCAATTCCTCGAAGGGGACGTATTTTTGCCGAACCCGGCGAAACATACCGACCATATCGACGTCGTGTCCGTCACCCATCCGGAAGAGAGCGGATGGAAACCCCTCACCCGGGAGCATTCGGTATCGTTTTTTGACCATGAGGTGACGCAAACGGATTCCGGACACCGGGATTCGGTCATCGTCGTCTCGGAAAAGCCTTTGAATAGGAACGTGGGCATATTTCTCGCTCCGGCCGACTGCGCCATCGTTGGACTCGCCCATCGCGATCCGAACGTGGATTTCGCGGCGCTCATCCATTCCGGCTGGAAAGGAACCGCGAAAGATATCGTCGGCCAAACGATCGACGCGGTAAAAACGATTTTCTGAAGCGGGGTAACCTCGGATTTGGAAGCGTTCGTCTCCCCTTTCGCAAAATCCTGTTGCTACGAATTCGGCCTCGATACGTTTTCCGACGCATTCATGCACGGACGCATTTCGGAAGGCGGAAACGAAACCGTTACGCAACCCTTATGGAGCAAGATCGGTATGCCGCCGAATTTCGGTCTCGTAGGAAGGGACGGGAAAACCTATCTCAATTCCTCCGTTCTCTTGCACCAAACCCTGGAACGGCACGGGATTTCCGACGAGCGGACGAAAGACCTTTCGATTTGTACGGTCTGCGAAGGGCATGAAAAAGGGTATTCGAGTTCGCGAAAAGATCCGGACGCGCGGTTCGGAGTGTTTCTGTCCCTGCGGAAGCGCGAAGAAACGAGGGAATAAAAAAAACGCTCTTGATATAAAAATCCTCTATGAATGAGGTTTTTTATTTGTCAATGAATAGGACGTGGATACTATCAGAGTATCAAACAAATACGAAAGGGGTTCGAAATGGACTATTCGCAAATCGCACTGTACCTCCTGGGCGCGGCGATAACGTTCTTTATCGTCAACCGTGCCATGTTCGCCGCCCTAAAGGGGCGAATTATGACGATCGGCATCTGGAAGCGCCTTGGGATTCGGCATTTGGCGGTAGCGCTGGTTTGCGTCTACCTCTTCGTGGAAACCGTGAGCGCGCTCTATCCGATGCATGCGGCATTCCGGTTTTCCCTTATGGGATGGCTCTTCGGTGGCGACGGCTATAACGTGGCTTTCGCGCCGGCCATCGTCGCGGGGGAAAACGGGGGTGCGTTGGGAAAGGTTTTCGCCATCGCGTTTCTCAGCGCCCTAACCGTAGCGATGCCCTCCTTCAACGTAGAAGAGGAGAAGGCGTTCCGACAGGGGAAAAATCTCTGGAACGACATCCCGATCCAAAGCGCGGTTTTCGGTGCCATACATATTACCGCGGGGGTTCCGGTGGCGATTT
Source organism: Patescibacteria group bacterium (assembly GCA_030836665.1). Classification (GTDB taxonomy): domain Bacteria; phylum Patescibacteriota; class Gracilibacteria; order BD1-5; family UBA2023; genus JANJWP01. Next base: position 433 of record JAUPLX010000015.1, on the reverse strand, counting down.
GCGTCGCATTGATGCTCGTGGGCGTGATTTGGCATATCGCGTACAAGCTCCGTTACGACAAAATGATCCGGTTCGGATTCGAAAAAGAACTTGCCGAACTCGAGGCCACGTTCGAATCCGCTGCGCACCATAACGCGTTCAACAATCTCGGCCTGGCGACGTTGGCGTTTTTCCTCATTTGGAAATGACACGCTCCATCCGATCAAAAATCCCCCGGTTTCGGGGGATTTTCTTAAGGAAACGGACTATGTCTTTTTCACCCTTACCGTCACCGTGCCGATTTCGGTGTCAGCGGCGTTCGTAACGTCGGCATCCGGAAGGTCCGCCACGATATCCGCGAGGGTTTCGGATTCGAGATAGTCGGAATGCGCCGAGAGCACGCTCGCGACGTCCTCCCCCGAGAGGGAGAGGCGGATACGGTCGGAGACGGAAT
>JAUPLX010000139.1 GCA_030836665.1 Patescibacteria group bacterium | reverse complement strand
GATGAATTTCGAAGAATACGACGGAAGCCACCTCGGCGTGGATATCCGCGCTCCTCTCGGAACCCCCGTCCTCGCCGTGGCCAACGGCGTCGTCATCCGTACGAACGACAAGGAGACCGCCGATGGTAAATACGTCATTCTCCGCCATGACGCGGTTCCGGTATCCGGAGGAACGGCGAATCTCTACAGTTCGTACCTCCATCTCGAATCCATCGCGGTCGTTCCCGGTACCAAGATTCGGAAAGGACAGCCGATCGGAAAGGTAGGCCTTACCGGAATCACCACCACGCCGCACCTCCACTTCCAGATCGACAAGGAAACCGCGCCCTTCCACGTATATTGGCCGTATTCGTTTAACGACCTCCGCGATCTCGGCATCGATTTTTTCGCCGCCGTGAACATGGGGCTCGGAAAGGAGAACGCCATCAAACATACTATCCATCCGATGGAATTCGTGCAGGACAGTTCTTCCGCCGGGGCTTCGCAAGTGGCCGTAAGTACGGCGAACGTCGCCGTAGCCGCCGCAACCGAACCTTCCCATACGTCGCTCGCACCGTCTCCGATGGAGGAAAAACCGGCTTCCGCTCCGGTCGAATCTTCCCCGAAGAATTCCGCTCCCGCCGAAGGCGTAACCCCGATCCTTCCTCCGGAAAAACTCTCCGAACGTCCGGACGACCTTCTTGCCGACGTTTCGAAACCCATGCCCGTCGAGACGGTCGTTCCCGTGGCGGCGCCGGTCGTGAAGAAGGAGAAATTCTCCGACGTCCCGAAAGATTCCGCATACCGTCCCGCGCTCGATCGGCTCATGGCCGCGGGAGCTCTCGAATCGTTCGATGCCGACGACTTCCGTCCTTCCGAATCCATGACCCGTCGAGAAGCGGCGCTCGTCTTCGGCGCGCTCTTGCGGTTCTCTCCAACGGATTTTCCGAACCTTCCGTTCGGCGACGTGCTTCCTTCCGATAGCGCGGCGGGGATGATCGACCGGCTCCTTGCCGCGAAGATCGTAAGTTCTTCCTCGTCGTTCCGCCCCTCGGCCCCGATTACCCGCGCCGAAGCCGCCGTACTGCTCGCTCGCGCCTCGGGATTGAAACCGGTCGCCGGAGGATCTCTTTTCCGCGACGTGGCCATCGGAGACAGTCGAAAATCCCTTCTCAACGCCTTTTCCATAGCGCTCAAATTGAAAAAGGGCGTCGTATTCCGCCCCGACGCTCCGCTCAGTCGCGCCGAATTCATCAAAATGGTCGACGTTTGGCAGACGAAAACCGGAAAATTGAGGTAGTTTTCGGATTGTCGGAACACGCCGTTTCGATATACTCCGGCCATGCTCAACGAATCCCAAAAAATCGCGGTCCAGCACACATCCGGACCCATGCTCATCCTGGCCGGAGCCGGAGCCGGAAAAACCCATACCCTTACCGAACGCGTCGCGCGAATGGTGGGGGAGGGGATTTCGCCTTCCAAGATCCTCTGCGTCACCTTTACGAACAAGGCGGCCCGGGAAATGCGCGAACGCATCGGGAAGAAACTCGGTTTCGAAACGGTGGAAAAGATCAATCCGTACCGCCGGAGCGATTTGCCGCTCGTCGGGACGTTCCATTCCATGGGGGTGTATTTCCTGCGTCTGTTCATCGACCGCATCGGATACGGAAAGGATTTCGTGATTTTCGACGAAGACGACAAGATCCGCACGATCAAGGGAATACTCGAAGACAAGAAGATCGACGATAAGGAACTTCCGCCCCGTCAGGCCGCCTACATGATTTCGGCTGCCAAGAACGAGGGAATCGCCCCGGAAGCCTACCGCCGCAGTGCGGACAACTACGCCAAATCGCTCGTCGCCGACATTTACGTCGAATACGAAAAGCGCACCAAATCGATGAACGCGCTCGATTTCGACGACATCCTGTTGAAGCTCCTTCGGATTCTTGAAGACGCCGAAGTGCTCGCGTATTTCCACGGCCGCTTCGAATACTTCATGGTAGACGAATACCAGGACACCAACGATATCCAGTACCGCATCGTAAAACTACTCTCGGGCAAAACCCGCAACCTCGCGGTCGTCGGCGACGACTGGCAGGGGATATATTCCTGGCGTGGGGCGAACATCAAGAACATCCTTTCGTTCGAGCGCGACTATCCGGACGCCACCGTCGTGAAGCTCGAACAGAACTACCGTTCGACCAAAAAGATTATCGAAGCCGCGAACGCGGTGGTCAAATGCAATAAGGAGGCGCTCGATAAAACCCTTTGGACCGATAACGAAGACGGCGATCCCATCAACGTGATCGAATCCTACGACGAGAAGGAGGAATCCCGCGGCATGGCCGAACTCATCGCCGAAGACAAGAATTATGCCGATTGGGCCATTCTCTACCGCACCAACGGCCAATCCCGCCTCATCGAAGAAGGCCTCATCCGAAAAAACATTCCGTACCGGGTATTCTGAGGGGTGAAATTTTACGAACGCAAGGAAATCAAGGACATCCACTCGTACCTGCGCCTCGTTTTCAATCCGCAGGACCAGGTGGCTTTCGGCCGCATCGTCAACGTACCTTCCCGCAAGCTCGGTGAGAAATCGGTGGAAGGACTCCGGAATTTCATGAATTCCCGGAACCTCGATTTCGTAGCGGCCGTCGCGCGAATCGCCGAAGCCGAAGAAGTGGGATCCGCCGCCAAGCGCGCGTTCGCCGAATTCGCTTCCCTCTTCGCCGGACTTTCGGACCTTTCGCGCGACGTCTGCGTCAAAGACCTTATGGACGCGGTGGTCAAACGCACGAAGTACGAAGACTATCTCCGGGGGGAATACTCGAAGGAGGAAGTCGAAGGCAAGCTCGAAAACGTGAAGGAATTCCTCAACATGGCCTCCCGCTACGACGGACTCGAACCCCGCGAGTCGCTCTCGCTCTTTTTGGAGGACATCGCGCTCATTACCGACCAAGACCGCGCCGATGAGGTCGGCGGAGTATCGCTCATGACCATCCACTTGGCCAAGGGTCTCGAATTTCCGAACGTCATCATCGCCGGAGCGGAGGAGGGGCTTTTTCCCCACTCGCGTTCCCTTATGGAAGCCAAAGCCATCGAAGAAGAGCGCCGGCTCATGTACGTGGCGATGACCCGCGCGAAAAAGAAGCTCTTCATTACCCGGGCTCGGGAGCGCTACACTTTCGGAAACTACAGCGCGAATCCCGCGTCGCGGTTTCTCAAGGAAATTCCCGAGCATCTGGTCGTCAAAGCCGATCCACAGCCGAAATATACCTTCGGTTCGTTCGGCAATTCCGGCGGATTCGGCTCCGGCGGAGGCGGCGGCGGGGGATACGGGGCAAAATCGACGGGGGCTCCGGCGTATTCGTGGCTGACGGGCGGTTCTACGGGGGAGTCTCAGGAATCGTGAAATTCGGCTCTGGCGATTTCTGAGGCCGCAGGCCTTGGCATGAGCCGGAACGGATTTTCGAATTCCTGAGACGGCATGAGTACTCCCGTCCGCCACGCCGTCCGCCACGATCCTTCGGATTTCCATCTCGGTTGCCGGATACGGCACGCCCAGTTCGGCGAAGGAGTTATTGTGAGCCTCAAGGACGATATCGCCGAAATCGCCTTCTCCGGCGCGAACCGCGGTATCAAGAAAATGAACGTCCGTATCGCGCCGGTGGAGAAAATCTAAAACCACGCATCAAAAAACGCCTCCAGGAATTCCCGGAGGCGTTTTGAAAGATTAGGAAAACTACGCCGAAGTATTGACGATAGTCCCTACACGGCTTCCGATTTCGATTTGCAGATTGCGCCTTCGGGCTTCGGATTGCCGTTGCTCGAGGGCTTGCGCCTCCTGTACGATGCGCTGTTGGAATTGTTCTACCTCGCGGCTCCGGTCGCGATTCATCTGCCCGTTCTGTTCTACTGCCTTCATTTGGTCTCTCGTATGGGTTTGGTTAGCCAATTGCACGTGGGTATCGGAGATGCGCATGATTCGAAACGAAAAAAAATACGGACGCACGAACGGCGCTGGGAGAATCGTAGCATGTCCGATTTTTTCCGTCAATAACGCCGAGCGGTTTTTTTACGGAAGTCCCTCCGGCCGTTATCCTTTTTAGATCGTCCCGTAGGCGCCGAGCACGAACTCTTTCGGGGTTCCGCCCTTCTTTATCCGTTCGAAGTGGAAGGCGTACTTCTTTTGAACGAG
>JAUPLX010000138.1 GCA_030836665.1 Patescibacteria group bacterium | reverse complement strand
TACCGCGCCCTTCGTTCGGACGGACGGGGATTCGATACGTTCGTAGGTTTCTGGATCGTATTTCGTCGGGCCCGGGAGTTCGAGGTCGAAATCCGCGCTGAAGATGAAATCGGCTTCTTGGGAGAGTCCGAGAATCGACAATATGCTGGAATAGCGGTCGATTTTCGCGTTGACGTTTCCGAACGGGGTTTTGACCGAACCCTTCCAGTCTCCGGTTTCCTTTACGTCGCTTTTCGCGTAGGTGTCGATGACTCCGCGCATCGGCTCGACGAGGAGGTCTCTCTGGAAATTTACGAGTTCCGCTTCGACGGAAGCCTTCTCGCTTGCCGAAACGCTCGTTCCGGACGCTGCGGAGCGGGCTTCCTTGATAAATTCCAAATATCCCTTCACCGCGAAACGGAGCATGTCTTTCGCGTTTTCCGTCTCGGGGGTCATGAATTCGTATTTCATTCCGCTCCGGAGTTCCGAAAAGAGGGATTTCAGGTCGGATTTTTTCGAAGCGTTGACATCCGCGTAGAACTTGCGCGTTTTTTGGTCCTTGATTGCCGAAATCGCGGATTTCGCGGACCGGTCGAGTACCGATACGACCTTGAATTCGAGGTTTACGAGCTTCCTCAATTCCTTCGGAGCCACGTAGGGCGCTTCTTGGACGTAACCGTCGTACGTATCGGTTCCGAAATCGATTGCCGCGAACGCGGAGGTTTGCAGCGCGATGCCCGACACGAGGAATGCGGCGGCGGTTTTTTTGAAAAACGACATGTTTTTCTGGGAAAAGAAATAAATCCCGCGGATTATAGACCTTCGTAACGAACGCGTCAATGTTCGTGAAAACCCCATGAAAAACCTCCCGACCGTTCCCTATCGGGAATCGTCCGGGAGATTTCGGAACGTCCGCGGATTATGCGACGAATATCGGCGAACCCACCGCTACGGAAGAGCCCACCGCTTGGTACCGCTTGATGACTTTTCCAGCCCTGGAGGACGCTTCGATAATCGGGATACGACCATCCTCCACTGGTCCGAGAGCGATTTCGACGTGGGAAATCCGTCCTGCGCGACGGAAGAATACGAGATCTCCCCGTCGGACTTCGGACGAAGGCTTTCCGACCGTGAGATCGAAGAGTCCGGCGGCGGTATTGTCGTAGTCCGAACGGACGACCCCGGCCTTTTTCATCGCATCGACGACGAGCTGTGAGCAATCGGTGGCTTCGACGCCATCGGCCCCTAAGCGGTACCGTTTGCCCATGTGTTCTTCGGCGTAAGCCACGAGCTCTTCCCGTCCCATGCGTTCCGCGAACGCTTCGGTTCGGTTGCGTCGCGGCGTTTCGGCGATGGCCGTTCCGATATTCCGTTCGTACGCGTTCGAGACGCCCATCGCGTACGCGTGGACATCGGTTCCGAGCCAATCGCGCCCACCGGCGTTTTTTAATTTCCCGGGGCCTCCGATATGGGTCAGGGCGAGGAAATAGGCGAGGGAATTTTCGCCCTTTTCCACGTCTTTCATGACCTTCGCGTTCGGAAGGACGTGTCTTTCGACCGTCTGGAGAACGTAACGGTCCATGATTTCTTCCTGGAGGAGGGAATCGTTCAAGAACGCCTGGATTTTGGATTCTTCGGGCGGGCCTCCGAGTTCCACGCCGTAGCCGCGGAGGGTTTCGACGGTGAACTGGTATTTTCCGAACGCCCATTTGTCCGGATTCACGCCGTTCCGTTTTCCCGCGTCGTCATTCCGGGCGAAATATCCCATTCCGCCGGATTCGTGTTTGGCGATGGCGGCTTTGTAGCGGTCGAGGTCGAGTCCGTAATCCTTGTTTCCGAGGATTTCGACCGTTTTCGAGAGGCGGGCAATGGCCGATTTGAGACTTTCTTCGTCGTATTCCGGATTCTTATCCGCCAAATGCTTTTGCGCGAGGGCGAGCGTTTTTTCGAGACGTTCCCGGTAACTCGAAGTGCCGCCCGCATCGTCGACTTCGCGGCGGAGTTTGGCTACGGTATCGTTGACCCGGTCGGAAGTTTCGCTTCGTTCGAGGATCTTCGCGAATCCTTCCATCGCGGATTTTTCTTCCCGTTCGCGTTTTTCGACCGCCTTGGTATCCGCGTTCATGGGCGAAGCGGCTTCGAGCTTCGCGTATTCCGGCGCGGAGATTTCGGCGGAAGTCGGGATGCGGATTTTGAATCCGGAATAGATGGGGAGGTATTTTCCGTTCTGGTCGTAATACCCTACCCGTCCCCCCACGGTCGCACGGCGTCCGACGCGGACGTTCAGATTCCGGTCGATGATCTTTACGACCTCGATATTGGCAGGGAGGAGGTGTCCGGCGCCGAGCTTCGCGTCGGCACTCGCGTTTCGCCCGAAATCGATGCGGATATCGTCGCCTTCCTTGAGGTCGTTTACGTCGAGGGGGGTTTCGACGGTTTCTCCCTTTTCGTTCCGGGTTTCCTTGAACGCGTACATTTTCGCAAGGGTTCCGCGTCCGAGGATTTCGAGACGGAGAAGTTCTTTCGCAGGTACGTTCTCGGCCGTTTTATATTTCGCGAGAAGTTCTTCGGCATGCTTGCGCTGCGCTTCGTTTTTATTAAAGCGCGCGTTCGAAAGGACGTCGAACCGGGAAATGCGGTTCCGTTCCCGTTCGATCTTTTTCAATTGGTCGCCGATATGGAACTTTTCTACCGCGTCCGATACGGACGCCATCCGCTCAAGAAGCTTCGTTTTGAGCATCGAGAGCGTGGAGGAGCGGTTTCCCGCTTCGGTGATGCGGGCGAGCTGTTCCGGGGTCGCTCCTTCGAAAACTCCGCGCTGGAGGGGGGAAAGCTCCGGATTCTTCGCGCGCTCTTTCAGGAGTTCCTGTTCGAGATTCTCTTCTGCCATGATCGGTTCGTGACGGATATCTTTTCAAGATTACCATATTCCCGTAGGAC